>NZ_JBFBAO010000001.1:0-65277 GCF_040682255.1 Micromonospora sp. NPDC051296
GACGGCGGCGACGTTCCCATCCTGCCGCCCCGGTCTCCCTGCGGAGACCGGGGCGCTGGCCTGGTCGACGTACCACCGCCGACCCCCATCCACGCCATGGCGGTCCTGTTCCACGGCCCTACGCTGGGCGACAGCACGTGAAGCTAACCGGCCATCCGGAATCGGCTTGCCGAGGATCTCGGGCGGATGGCAAGGTCTGCGACATGACGATCAGAATCGAGTCCCGTTCGATCCGGTGAGCGACGTCGCCGAGCGCAAGGCGCTCGACCTGCCGACGATTCTCGATCACGCCGCCGCCCTGCACGCTGCTCATCCATCCGGCCCGCTTCCGAACGGCGGCCAGCCGTATCCGGACGCCGACCATCTCGCAAGCCTGCCATCGGCCGGCACACCGTACGGCGATCGCAAGCGCCTTCTCGTCGACCTTGTGCGGTCGGTCTACCACGCCGTACCTTCATCCACCCATGCCGGAAAGCAGCTGGCGGAGGCGTTGGCGTCGACGCACGTCGATCGCCGCCTGGCTGTCCGCTTATCGGAGAGCGTCGCCCACTTCGATCCGAGCTGGCGACAACAGGTAGGCCGGGAACTCGCGTACGGTGGCCGCGAGCGTGGCACGGTCAGTGTCGGGCTGGCGTTGCTGACCGGGGTCGCCGAGCACAACGACGCCGGCCCGGTCCGCACGCTTGGGCTGCTGTGCAGGCCGTTGGGTGAGCTGGCCATCCGGGTTCTGCGCGGCATTCCCGGCGCGGCCGGTGATCTCGTCTGGTTAGCCGAGCGCTCGGATCCGTGGCGGCACGCGCAGGCGGTCGAGGCTCTGTGCGCGCTCGCGGAACCGGTGACGTTCGGCTGGCTGCTCAAGCACGGCGTCAGACTCGACGGACCGTCGATCACGACTGCCCACAGGATCGCGGAGACCGTGAACATCGCCGATCAATTGGCGATCGACGACATCAACGAAGATGTTGTCGAGCAGGTCGGACGGGTGCTTCTGGCGATGACGCAGCGGGCCGCCGGGAACGCGGAGCTCCGCAGGTACGCTGCCGCGCAGACCGCGCTCACCCGCTTCGCGTACGCAGCTCCGATCATGACCGCGACGCTCGACCGACTTGCCCTGATCGTGGGGCTGCTGACAGACCTCGACATCGGCCAGGCGGCGACTCTCGGCTGGCCGCGCCAGGAACTGGACCGGATGAGGTCGGCGCTCGATCATCTCCTTGCCCAGCCGGCCTGGGTCGAGGTCCTGGAAACCGCCGTGCGGTCCGCCGATCCCAAGATCTACCACCGGGCGCAATGGGTTGTCTGGGCCCGAACAACGAACCGGCGGCCGCAACCGACAGGGAACACCATGGACAAAGCCACCAGCCGAATCTCGATCCGGGTCGCGGTAGCCGACCCTGAGTATGCCGGTGCCGTCGAGACGAGAATCTTCATCGACGACCGACCGATCGTCGTGGAGACGTTCACCGCCGGACCGGCCGAGCCGCCCGAATACCTGCTCGGTGTCGACCATCGGCTCCACGCCGACGTCGAGCCTCACGAGGTTCGGTTGGCCGAGGCCGACTGCACCGAGGGCTGCTGCGGCGCGCTCTACGTCACCATCCAGCGACGTGGGGACAAGGTCGTATGGTGCGACTGGCGCAACCCGGACACCTCCGACCTGACCGTGCCGACGTTCACCTTCGACGCCGCCCAGTACGACGCCGAGATCGCACGCGCAGAATCCGACCACACCTGGGAGTGGCACGAGCGAACCGTGGCCCGCCTCGTACGTGAGCGCCTGGGTGAGGAACCCGAACTGCTGGGCAGATGGGACTGTCATCCAGGCTGGATGGCAGCCCATCCGAATGACCGCGGACGCATCCACGTGTCGTACTTCTATCCGCGCCGCCCGAGTGCCGGCGAGGAACCTTGGCTCCAGTTCGTGGCCGTTCTCAACGTTCCCGCAGGTCAGCCGGCAAAGGTCGCCAACGACATCGTCAGAGCACTCGGTGACAATGATCCGCGTCGGCAAGACCGGATTGCCGGCGGTAGCCAGGAGGCCGCACAACAGCTCGGCTTCCAGTGGCCACCGAACCGGATGCAGGACTGAGCGTTCCTGGCGCCGATGGTGAGCGCTCTCATCCGCGTACCCCTGACCCGGTGGTGTCGGAGGTAGTGCCAGCTGGCCGAACAACAGACATTTGTTACAGCGACCCAGACGTCCTTGCCGGGAACCAGCCGCGACGCAAGCGGAAAATCCCCACCGAGTTGGCCCGTAACGGCCTCTCAGCGCCTCGGTCCTTTCACTACAAGTCGGTTCACTTCGGCCCACATTGCGGCACCGGCGGTTCCGGCGCTGAACACCGACGGGAGTTGATGTTGGCCCTTGACCTGGGAGAACGCCGCTTGTTGAATGATCGGACCGCCTGACCTTCCGGGTAGGAGGGTTGCCGCCAGAAGGGACGTCACACGTGTCCAGACCACGCCGCCGCCACATAGCTCTGCTTGCCGCGTTACTCATTGCCCCCATGGTCGCGCCGGGGGTGGCCAACGCCGACGGGCCGTTCGTCCCGCCGAGCCAGGAGACCGTCAACCGCTCCTCGATGCTCAGCGCCGCGGAGGTTGCGGCCGAACTCCGCTCGCTGGAGGCCCGCAGCAAGGGTGCACTCCGGGTGGAAGAGGTCGGCCGCAGCGGCCAGGGCCGTCCACTGCAGGTCGCGTACATCGGCACCGGCAGCACCCGGGTCTGGATCCAGGGTCGGATCCACGGCAACGAGCCGTACGGCGCCGAAGCCTCGCTGGACTTCCTGAAGACCCTGGTGGCCGGTGGTAAGCACGCGCGTGAGGTGTTGCAGGAGATCAGCTTCGCGATCATCCCGATCTACAACCCCGACGGCTTCGAGGCCTTCCGCCGGCAGGACAGCATCCACAACGTCGACCTCAACCGCGACTGGGGTGTCGACCGCCAGATCTTCGACCAGCTCAACTCCGTCCGAGCCGGCCTTGGTCAAGCCCCGCTTCCTGAGCGGACCTTCACCAGCTACACCCGGCACCGCGCCGTCGAATCGCAGGCGTTCTGGTACGCCTGGGCCGACTTCCTGCCGCACCACATGATCGACCTGCACCACCAGGGCACGTACTACGTCGGCGACACCGACGAGATGACCACGTTCTCGGTCGGCATCTCGCTCGACCCCGGCATGCTCACCTCCGAGCAGTGGGACACGGTACGCCGGATGGGCGTCGTGGCCGCGGACGCCGCAGGCAAGAGCGGCGTCGTCAACGTGACCCGCTACCCGTACATCAACATCCCGGAGGGCGTCACCTCAGCCGCGATGCTCAACGCGCCGGGGCCGCAGGGCGAGTACGTCAACTGGCGCAGCAACGCGATGTTCTTCGAGTCGCGCGGTGGCATCGGCCACAAGAGCAGTGGCTACATCGTCAAGCAGAACGTCAACGGGCTCTGGGCCATCATCGACTCGATGAGCGACGGTTCGCTCGCGAACGTGGACGCCGATCGGTGGGACGAGATCCCGGCGCGGGGTGCCACGATCTCCACCTGTGTCAAGTTCCCCAACCAGTGTGAGTTCTGATCTCAGGCGTAGTTGCTGACCGCAGCGGGGTCCACCCTTCCATCCGGAAGGTGGACCCCGCTGTCGGTAAGTGCGTGGACAAGCCGCGCCGGTTGCCGAACACGCGGCGGGCGATCGGTGACACGCGGCTGACGGATGCCCCGGTCCGCTGCTGAAATCCACTCCCCGCCCCGGGAGGTGCGGTCCCAGGGCGGGGATCGTGGTGACGAGCTACACGCCGGGGAGCGACTGCGGCGCGTGGTTCCGGTGCTGAGCGAACCCCCGTCGACTCTCCCCGTTCCGCGACTCCTCGCTCTGGCTCCGGGACCACCCGTCGATCAATAGTCTGCGTCGGCAGTCCGCCGGGATGTTGATTTTTTGTGCCATCAAGGGTGTGCACTGCGCCAACCGTGGGCTGAGTCAGTGCCCCACTGGCTCCGGCGTGCGGGACAGGCCCCGCCCCTTCATGACATGCTGCAGCAGGGCGATGAGGGCCTCTTTGGAGGACTGCCGGCTGCGCGCATCGCACAGCACGACAGGAACGCCGGGATCGAGGTCCAGCGCCAACCGCACCTCGTTCAGCCCGTAGCGGCGCGCACCGTCGAAGCAGTTGACGGCGACAATGAATGGCAGCCCCGCCTGCTCGAAGTAGTCGATGGACGGGAAGCAGCCGTCGAGGCGACGGGTGTCGGCGAGGACGACAGCGCCAAGGGCACCGAGAGCCAGCTCGTCCCAGACGAACCAGAACCGGTCCTGGCCGGGAGTGCCGAACAGGTACAGAACGAGGTCCTCGCTGATCGTGATCCGGCCGAAGTCCATCGCCACCGTCGTGGTCGACTTCGCCTCGACGCCGGTGATGTCGTCGACACCGACGCCCTGTTCGGAGAGGACCTCCTCGGTCCGTAGGGGTTTGGTCTCGCTGACCGCTCCGACGAGGGTGGTCTTGCCGACGCCGAAGCCACCCGCGACGAGGATCTTCACGGCGGTGGGGAGAGTCCGCTGACCCTCCCGATCAGAGGTTACGTAGTCCATGGATGAGCGCCTCGAATACGCTGTCGTCGGGAAGTGTGGCGGCTGGACGGGGGTCGGTGACCTGTACGAGACCGCGCGCGACCAGTCCGTCGAGCAGAACATTGACCGTGCCGAGCGGTAGCCGGAGGTGGGCGGCGACCTCCGCCAGCGCGAGCGGGCGCTGGCAGAGGTCGATGATCTGGGTGTGCTCCGGCACCATCCACACCTCCAGCGGCGGTGCCGGCCGTGCGGCGAACACCAGCGCGACCACGTTGAAGCGGTTGGTCGGCTTGGCCCGCCCGCCGGTCATGGCATATGGCCGGACTACGGGTCCTGCGTCCTCGTCTATCCAACGCGGATCGGCGTCTGGCTTCGTCATGGCGGCCCCTAGTTGTTGGTGGGCTGAATGCTCGACCTGGATGGTGAGGCGAGGAACTTGCCGGCCCGGGTCACGATCATCGCCATTTCGTAGGCGACCAGGCCGACGTCGGCGTCCTCGGCCGCGAGGACGGCAAGGCACGCACCGCTCCCGGCAGCCGACACGAACAGGAACGACGACTGCATCTCGATGATGGTCTGGCGCACCGGACCGCCGCCAAACCGCTTGCCTGCGCCCTTGGCGAGGCTCTGAATGCCGGAGGCCATCGCGGCCAGGTGGTCCGCGTCGTCCTTGCTGAGCTCGTCCGAGGACGCCATGGGCAGGCCATCGACTGACAGCACGACGGCGTGCTTGGTCTGCTTGACGCGCCCGACCAGGTCGTTGAGCAGCCAGGTCAGATCGGACCCCGCAGTGTTCTGCTGCACTTGCCCGTTCCTCTTTCTTACCGATCGGTTTCGGTCGCCGGCGAATCGTCGGCGGCAGGGTGTGGCTCCGCGTCGCCGAGGGAACGCGCGGCGTCGCGGCGGCCGCGAACGGTGCCGCTCTGGTAGGAGCTCATCAGGTTACGCACGGCGTCCGGCGACCTACCCTCGTCAGCGTCGCCAGGGGTCTGCTCTTCCTGCGCGGCACCGTCGCGCAGCTGAGGTGCAAGGTTGGCCTGACGGCGCCTCATGGGCAGCCCACCCTCGGTCTGAGCTGCGGCGGGGGCCGGGGGTTGTGCCGTGGAGGAGGTGCCGCTGGCCGGTTCATCCACGCGGCTGGCGGCGGCATCCGCCGCCTTGCGAAGCTGCGCCGGGCGGGCGACAGCCGGCAACTCCACCGTCGGGGGGTTCAGGGGCTGCTCCGCAACGGCGACCGACGTCGGGTTCAGCGCAGCTGCGCGTGAGCCATCGCCGGCGATGGCGTGGTCGACGGGGCTGCCCGGGTTGCCGCCGGCGGTGCTCGACGTGGTGGCGATGTCCTCGGCGTCGCTCACCAGTTCCATGGGGATGAGCACCACGGCGGTGGTGCCGCCGTACGGAGATGCCTTCAGCCGCACGCTGACACCGTGTTTCACGGCGAGGTGGCTGATGACGAACAGGCCGAGTTGGTTGGCGTCTTCGAGGTTGAACTCGGTAGGGGTGGCGATGCGTTCGTTGGCGGCGGCGAGGTCCTCCTCGCTCATACCCAGGCCGCGGTCCTCGATCTCGATGGCGAAGCCGCGCGCCACAGACTGGCCCCTGACCTCCACCTCGGTGTGGGGAGGCGAGAAGGACAGGGCGTTCTCGATCAGCTCGGCGAGCAGGTGGATGACGTCGCCGGCGACGCGGCCGGCGATTCGTACCTGCCCGAACGGCAGCACCCGTACCCGCGTGTAGTCCTCCACCTCCTGGACCGCACCACGGGCGATGTCGACCATCGGCAGTTCGCGGCGCCAGGCGCGGCCTGGTGTGGAACCGGACAGGACGATGAGGTTCTCGGCGTTGCGTCGCATGCGGGTAGCCAGGTGGTCGACGCGGAAGAGGTTCTCCAGATCGTCGGCGTCCTGCTCGCGGCGCTCCATCTCATCGAGCAGGGTCAGCTGGCGGTGGACCAGTGCCTGCGTGCGCCGGGCCAGGCTCAGGAACACATCGCGTACGCTGCGGCGCAGCTCGGCCTGCTCGACCGCCGTACGGATGGCCGTCTCCTGGACCCGGTTGAAGGCTTGACCCACCTGCCCGATCTCGTCGGAGCCGAAGTCGAGAGGCGGGGCTTCCGCGGCGATGTCGACCTTTTCTCCGTGCTGAAGGCGTTCCACCACAGCGGGAAGCCGGTCGTCGGCCAGCTGGTGAGCCGCGTCGCGGAGCCGCTGGAGTTGGGCCACCAGGGCACGCGCGGTGGTGACCGAAACGATGATCGACGCGATAACCGCGAGCAGGCCCAAGCCGGCGGCCAGAACCAGCCGGACGATGACACCGACCGCGACCGGAACTGCCCGTTGCACCAGGTTGTCACCGCTGCCGAGCACCATCTCCTGGAGGTGGGTCAGTGCGGCACTGGAGCCGTCGTTCCAGTCGGCGGCGGTGACCGGGGGCCGTGTCGTCTCGCGGCTGTCGAGGATCCGGTCCTCGAGTTGGCGCAGTTGCACGAACGCCGGCCCGGTGATGACCTGGTTGAAGTCGGCCCGGTCAGACTCGTTGAGCTGGGTCGGGGTCCGACCCGAGAGGAACCGTTGCGCGATGACGAGCTCGGTGAACTGGAACTGTTCCGCAGCCGTCATTCGGCCGGCCGCGAGCACGCCGGAGAGCAGGGCGTCCTCTTGTGAGATCAGTTCCCGGAGGCGGTACAGCTCGATGAGGTTACGCGTGTCTTGCTGAATTTCGACATCGTCCAGCGTGCCGACGACGTCGTAGATCTCAAACAGCGATTCGATGAGCGTGCTGTAGGTCTTGACGGTGGTCGCACGGTCGATAGAGCGCGAGTCGATGGACGCACGGACGCCGACGAGTTCATCCAGCTCGGCAATTGCTTCGTCGACGCGCTCTTCGGCGGCGGCGCCGGCGGCCAGGCTGGCCCGCCAGCTGCGCGCGGTGCTCTTGAAGGCGGCGGCGTTCTCGTCGACGGCCCGACGGGCGGCGTCGAGCGCGTCCTTGCGGGCGGCGTTCGGGCCGCCGAGGTAGGCGACCGCGAGACGGCGTTCGACCTGCAGGTCAAGCAGCAACGGCTCGCTGGGTGAGACGATCTGGCTGTCGATCGTCTGCACGCCGAGAAGGCTTACACCCTCTCGCAGGGTCACCCACGCGGCGAACGCCCAGAGAGCAACGAGCGATGCGAGGAGCGCAATTACCTTCGTGCGCAGATTCGTGGTGCGAGACCGCATTTGACCGTCCGATGCCGAGCAGAGAGGAACTTGCCGGCAGGAGCATGCCGAACAAGCCGCCGGTGTAGGCAGACCGACGCACGCTAGCAGTTGTCAGACTATTGGCTCAAGACCGGAGCTAACGGCTGCGTGCACAAGAGACAACCGTTTGGGGGCCTGCCTTCCCGCACGCCCGTCAGCGGTCACGCGGACACGGGCAGCGACGACAGCCAACCTAGTGCCTGGTACCTGGCCGCGATCACGGTTGCCCGGACGATCAGCGTCGGCCGGTAGAGGTCCTTGTCGTGCCACAGCGCTGGCCCGTCCTGCCCGTCTGCCCGACAAAGGTAGGCGTAGCCACTGCGGACCGCTTCGACCACTGCTGGTCGCTGCTGGCCGCTGGTCATCAGAATCTGCACGGCGTATGCGGTTTCCTCCGCGGTGCCGGCCCAGTTACCCCACGAGCCGTCGTCGCGTTGGGTGGCAAGCGTCCAGTCGACGGCACGGGTGAGCGCCGCCGCCACAGTAGGATGCGCCGCGCCGAACTCCGCCAGGGCCAGCACACAACAGGCGGTTGCGTAGAGACGCGAGGCGTGCCAGCGGTCAGACCAGCTGCCCTGAGGATCTTGGCGTTCCTGCAGGGCCGTCACCAGCCGCCGCACGGCAGCATGATGTCGTGGCCCCGCTTCGCCGCGCGCAGCAAGGTGGCCGAGCGCGTCGAGAACGTGGGCGTTCGTGGTGACGCTGAACCCGTCCTCACCTGGCCAGGTGCAGAAGCCTTCGTCGGTCTCGTAGGGCCAGAGGCAGTCGCGGGGCACCGGGGCACCGAGGCGGCCGAGCGCGACCAGCGTGACGGAGGTGGTGTCTGCATCGGCCGGCAGACCTGGGCCGGTCGGTGTTCCCGCCGCACCCAGATCGGCTGTCAGGCTGCTGATCAGGCCCGGGGGGGCGGTGAGGGCGATGCCCGAGCGGGCCAGGGTGCTGGTCACCCAGGCGCGCTCGAAGACGGTGACCGGCGTCGCACACGGGACGGGGCCACCGTAGCGGCGGACGGTGTCCTCCAGGTACGCCAGGGCCTCGCTGCCGTCAGGGCGGTCGGGCCCGCCGAGCCACGCTGCGGTCGCCGCCGGCGAGGCGCCGACCGTGCCGGGCCGCACCGGGGCCACCCTCCGGGCGCCGGGGGCGAGGTCGGCCACCACCTCCAGGGCGTGCAGGAGCTTGTCGGGCACCGGTGCGCCGCTCGCCACCAACTGGCGGACGGCATCGATCCGCCTGCGGCTCATGCCGGGCGGCAGGTCCAGTCGGGTGTGACCCTGCCATCGCCGCGGTCCGGCCGGCGGCGCGGCCGTCAGGTGCTGGTTGAGCCGGTCGATCAGCGCCGGCACGATCAGGTCGACTGCCGGCGTGTCCGGCAGGGGAGCGGTGTCGCGCAGCAGGCCGGACAGTGCGTCCAGTCCACGCTCGACGGCGCGCGCCAGGGTCGCGGGGTCCGCCGACGGCGGTGACCGCAGAGCGGTGATCAAGGCCTCCGTCGCGCTCAGGGTGGGGACGAGGGCGTAGCCCCCGGGCGGCCCCCAGCCGCCGTCCGGGCGTTGGGTGTCGAGTAGGTACCACACCCGTTCGGCATGACCGGCCAGCCACGGGGCGAGGCTCACCAGCCGCGCGGTCTCGTAGGTGGAGGGTGAGGTACGCCCGTGTGGCTCGCGCATCATCTCGGCGACGAGATCGTCGGCCTCACCACGTACGTCAGCGCGGGTCTCGGTCGGGGCCTGCTCGACGGCCCACCGGTCCACGGTTGTCACCGTGGGCCCCAGAAGTCGGTGCCGTGGTAGAAACCGGTGGTAAAGCCAAGCTCGCGCCGCAGGTAGGCGGCCTCCTGCGGGCAGGTGCGTTCAAGCGAGTGCAACAGCTTCTCGCACTGGTCGAGCCGGTCGGTGACCTGCTGGCGCACCTCGTGCCGGTCGACGCCCAGCATCAGGATGTTCAGGTCGCCGGCCTTGACGTCGCGGTCATAGCTGGCCAGATCGTTGACCAGGCGCAGTACCTGCTCCACCGCTTTGCTCGCCGTGACCAGCTCGGTGAGCTGGGCCTCGGTGTCCACGGCGCCGGTGGCGATCCAATGGGAGACGTTCACCCAGGTCGCACCGTAACCGGCGGCGTTGGCCAGGTAGTCGTCAGCGGCGGGAAGATCCGCCGGATCGGCTTCCCGGGCAGCTCTCCACTGCCACTCCCGCAGCTCGGCATCGAGCATCCGCTGTAGCTCGTCCTGCCACAGTTGGCCGAGACGGCGGAATGCCGGCAGGGCCGCGAGATCGTCGCGGATGTCGGCGAGGAACCGTCCAAGCAGGTCGTCGCTGGCCGGTTCGGCCCCGGCGGCGACGGAGCGGCAGGCTTCCGCGATGGCCGTGGCCGCCTCCATCGAGGCGGCCACGGAGTCGATCTGCCAGTCCTCGGCGGTGACCCACAGGGACGCGCGGTTCGCGGTGCGCAGGTCGGCGGCGCTGCACCATGGGGCGATGAACGCGGTGGACAATGCCAGAGCGCTCAGCATCGCCGCGTCGACCGGCGGGTCGGGGAAGAGGCTGCGGTAGGTGGCGACGCGCTCTTGCAGGTCACGTTGGCCCTTGGCCGCCAGGGAACAGACACGTCCCTGTTCGGCGGCTTGCGCGAATGCGGAAGCCGGGGGGTGTGGGGGCATGTAAGGGCTCCTACCGGGCGACGGAACGCTCAAGACGTGTCAAGGTCAGCTCAACCCTCCGTCGTGGACGCAGCGACGCGGCGACCCTTGGTCCAGGCACTGACTCGTCGGTCAGCGTGAAATCGAACTTACTCAACAAGCTCGCCACGATCAACAAGGCTTCCAGGTGAAACAGGTGCTCCCCCAGGCACCGGTGCATTCCGATGCCGAACGGGTAGTAGGCATGGCGGTGCCGCTCCGCGTCGGCGCGGCCCGGAGCGAACCGTTCCGGGTCGAAGACCTCGGCGGCCGGACCCCAGTAGGCCGTCATCCGCTGGGTGGTGTAGGGGGAGAGGATCACCGTGGCGCCCTTGTCGATCCGCACGCCGCCCAGCACATCCGGCGCCATCGCGCGGCGAGGGACGATCCAGCCGGCGGGGTACAGGCGCAGGAGTTCGTCCAGGACCATCTTGGTGTACGTCAGCTGAGGCAGGTGCTCCGCCCGGACGGGGCCGCCGTCGACGACGTGCTCGATCTCGGCGTACAGCCGGCTCGCGACGTCCGGGTGGTTGGCGAGGACCGGCCACAGCCAGGTCAACACGACATAACTTGTCTCGGTGGTGACCGCGACCATGGAGACCAGATCGTCGCGCATCTGCCGCTCGGTCAGCGGTTGCCCGTCGCGTCGGGCGCGGGCCAGGGTCGACAGCACGTCATCGCCGTCGCCCGGCTGGCGCAGCGCCTCACGGAGGACGGGGAGCAGGATGTCGTCGATGGTCTGCACGGCGCGGTGGAAACGACGGTCGCCCGGCATCGGAACCCACCACGGCACGAAGGGGGCGAGGAGACGTGGCGCCATGGCGGTGACGATGGCTTCCTGCGCTGCCATGATGCGCAGGGCGTCGTCGACGGACACCCGGGAGTCGAAGAACACCCTCATGATGGCGGCGCAGACGATGCGCGACAGTTCGGCGCCGATGTCGACGACCGTGCCCGTACCTGCCACCTCGTCGAGCCGACTCGTCGCCTCGTCGATCGCCTCGGCCATCGGTTCGATCAGCCCGTCGATACGGCCCCGCCGGAACAGCGGGGCCAACGTCTTGCGAGACGCCATCCAGGTCTCACCCTCGGCGAGGATGCCATCGCCGACGAGCTTGCGCACCGAGCGCCACAGAGCGGTGTCATCGCCCCGCGGGTAGTTGGCTGCCCTGTCCTGCAGGATCTGTTGAACGTGCTCGGGGTTGGTCACCAGGTACGGGCTTGAAACTCCCAGCCCGAGGCGGACAACCTCACCTCCGGACGCGTTACCGACGTCGACGAGCGCTTGGTGTGCGCCGCGGATCGCCTGTGGCAGCGCCTTCCACACGGGAATGGTCTTGCCCCTGGCTCCTGGTCTCGCCTCCGGCACAGCCACAGTGGACACCCTCCCCTTCTGCCCGGACCGGGAGTTGCGGATCGCGCAACTGCCTGCCCTTAAGAGATCCTCAGTGTGCAATTCGTGTGGGGAGCATTGCAATGGGTGATTGACTTCGTCACTCGGGCTTGCCAAGCCGCCGTGACCCCGACCCCAACAACCCGTCCGGCTGAGTGCCGGCTCAGCCGGCCGGCTGGCCGCCGGGCAGTCGACCGGCCAGCGGCGTTGGCGTGGGGGACCCTTGTTACTGCGGGGGTGCCGGTTGCTGCTGTCGGTAGGACTGCGGCGACATGCCATAGGTCGCCTTGAACAACCGCGTGAAGGTGGACTTCTCGGTCAATCCCCAGCGGGCGGCGATGACATAGATGGATTGGCTGGCCAGCAGCGGGTTCTGCAGGTCGCGCCGGCATCGGTTCAGTCGACGACGGCGGATCAGTTCGGTGACGGTGGTGTCTTCGCCCTCCCACAGCCGGTACAAGGTGCGCACGGAGATGTGATGGGCGGCGGCGATGGTACGTGCGCTCAGGTCGAGCTCGCCCAGGTGCCCGTCGATGAACGCGTCGATACGTGCCCTCAGCGCCTGCTGCTGCACCTCTACTGGAAGGGCACGCTCCAGGTCGAGATGTTGGGCCAGCGTCGCCGAGATCAGGTCAACGGCCATGCCGTCCAACCGCCCGGCGTCCGTCGCTCGAAACCGCTCGGGGTGGGCCGTGACCTGTAGGAGAAACTGCGCAAGCAGGGACGCCATGCCCTCGGTCGGTATTGGTCGCGCGAGCAACTGCTTGACCTTGTGCTGCGGCAGCGGGATCGCCGACTGCGGGATGAGGACGGCGAGAGTCTTCGACGTTGGCGGCTGCGCGGAAGGCGATGCCGCGGTCGGCGCCGCCCCCGACTGCGGGAAGTGCCGGCACTCGTAGGGGCGTGAGGTGCTGAGGAACGTGAACTCAGTCGGTTTGACGACGCACTGGCGGCGCTCCTGAATGAGAGCACTGTCGCCGTTGAGGGGGAGGGCGAGCTCGTACATCTGTGGGTCGTCTCGCCGGATCATCCGCTCCGTGCGGGCCATCTCAATCGCCGGATAGCGGAACGAGATGAGCCGCGACACTCCCAGTTCCACCATCCGCGCGAAGCCGGCGAAGTTGTCCGCGTGTGGGCTGCTGAAGCGTGCCGGCGCCGCCCCCCGGGAAATGATGTCGTGCCAGACGCCGAATCGGTCAGGCGCTGGTACGTACGCCAGGTCGAGAGTCTCGCCGGGGAGGATCGCAGCTCATCTCCTTGGTCGCGCGCCTGTCAGGTGGCCGGCAAGAGCGTACCTGGCGGTGGCGGCGACGATTTCCGCCAACGTGAAGAATCAGTCCTTTATGGACAACGTGGCGTCGTGATAAGTAAGGGCGCAAGGTCCCGGTGGCGGCCGAGGCGGCATCGACGTATCGTGCACTCACCGAGGTTGCCGTCCCCCCGTGCGGCAACCTCGGGCTTTTTCCCCTCGTCGCAGCGATGGCCCGTCCGCGGTGAGGTCAGGTGGCCGCCCAGGCCTTCTTGGCGTTCTTCCAGGTCGAGGAGTTGACTTCCTCCCAGGCGCGGGCGCGTAGCTCCTCCAGGACCTTCGACGGCACCAGCGTGCCGGTCATGTTGGCGTTGTAGATGTTCATCAAGTCCGGGTCGAAGTCCGGGCTGATGTGCCCGCCGGCGATCGCCATGTCGAACAGGGGAGCGCCCGGCAGCGGTACCACGAGGAAGAAGTTCGCCGCGTCCAGGCCGTACGAGACGTGTTCGCGGGCGACCGCGATCGTCCGCTCGATCTCCTCCAGCGTCTCGTCCGGATAGCCCATCATGTAGTTGCCGTAGATCTGGAAGCCGTACTCCTTCATGGCGACGATCAGCCCCACCAGGTCGGCCTTCTCGATATTGATCTTGTTGCTGGCGTACTTGCGGATGATCCGCAGATTGCCCGACTCGAACGGCATGTTGATCTGGGTGAACCCGGCGGCCGCCAGCGCCCCCAGCACCTCGTGATCCGGCTTCCAGCGCTTGAGCAGGTGGATGAGGTTGATGCCGTTGAGGTCGCAGATGGTCACCCCGGCACCCTGGATCTTCTCCAGCAGCCGCAGGCCGCGCCGTTTGTCGCCGAGCAGCGAGTCGTCCTCGATGAACACGTTGTCGACACCGAGGTTCTTCAGCGTCTCGATCTCGGCGA
Source organism: Micromonospora sp. NPDC051296 (assembly GCF_040682255.1). Lineage (NCBI taxonomy): Bacteria > Bacillati > Actinomycetota > Actinomycetes > Micromonosporales > Micromonosporaceae > Micromonospora > Micromonospora sp. NPDC051296. Next base: position 14,048 of record NZ_JBFBAO010000001.1, read on the forward strand.
GGACCCGGTCGTCGGACTTGACGCGGAACTTGCCGATCGGGCCGCTGAGGCTGCCTTCCTGCTCGCCGGCGATGTGGCAGTAGGCGCAGTGGAACGGGCAGCCCAACGAGGTCATCATGGTGGCGTACCGCAGCTCCTTGCCGGGCTCGAAGAGCCCGGAGTGCGGCCGGGCGATCGCCCAGTAGCGCTCGTTGGGCAGCAGGTCCCACGCGGGCATGGGCAGGCTGTCCAGATCCCACACCACGTCCTGCGAACGGGCCGGCTTGACCCGGATCTGCCCGTCATCGAGGAAGGCCACGCCGTGCAGGTCGGCGAAGCTCGGGCGGGCCGACCGCCGGACGATGTCGACGATGTCGACGATGGTGTGTTCGGACTCGGAGAGGCAGACCACGTCGAAGCCGGCCCCGAAGAACTGCGGTAGCCGGGACCGCGCGTTCACTCCGCCGGAGACGAGGATCTTCTCCGGGAACGCGGCCTTGATCAGCCGCGCACAGTGCAGGACCATCGACTCCTGGTCGGTGAAGATCGACGTGATGCCGACGATGTCGTGGTCGGCCACCACCTGGAGGATCCGCTCGTCGTCCACCCCGGTACGCAGGAAGCCGCTGGGCAGCGGCCGGGGGTTGGCGAAGATCTCGTCCAGCGGATCGTCGCCCTCGCCGACACAGGCGTCGAAGACCCGCACCTGCACACCGTGCTCCCGCAGGGCGCCACCGAGGTTCGGGTACGCGAGCGATCCGTTCGGCTTGCACACGGCGCCCGGCGCGGTCTGGTTCGGTGGGTACAGCAGCAGCACGCTGACGTCACGAAGACCCATGGCCAGATACTACCTTTTCTTCAAGTGGTAACAAGGGTGCTGAATGGATGCGGTCGGTGCCGGACGGTCAGCGCCGGCCCCGGTTCAGGTGCTGTTCGATCCGGTCGGCGGCCTGCGGCGGCCCGCCCGCCGCCAGGATCTCGCGCTGCATCCGGTCGACCCGCTCGCGCAGGGCGGAGTCGCCGCGCAGCCGCTCCACAGTGGCCTGGATGGTGGCTGGCTCGACCTGGTCCGGCGTCAGCTCGTAGCCGAGGCCCATCTCGACGATGCGGCGCGCTGACGGCGCGGCCTCGGTCGCGAAGTGCGGCACCAGGGCCAGCGGGACGCCCGCGGCCAGGGACTCCAGCACCGCGCCGGTCGTGCCATGGGTCACGCAGGCGTCCGCGTACGGAAGGACCTCGTGGAACGGGATCCAGGCGTGGGCCTCCGCGTTCGGCGGCAGGGGTTCCAGTGCGGCCGGGTCGAGGAACCCGCCGATCGCCAGCACCACTTGCCACGGGGTGCCGGCAAAGGCCTCGGCGCAGGTCCGGAAGAACTCCGGGTGCTCGTTGAACTGGTTGCCCAACGAGACCAGCACCACCGGCGTGTCCGGGGTGGGCGGCTGCCATCCGGTGGTCACCGGCCGATGGGTCAGCGTCGGCCCGACGAAGGCGAAACGCTCGTCGTCGAAGGTCTCGGCGAAGGGCTGGAAGGACTTGGGCAGGAAGACGATGTTGAGATCCTCGATCTCGTTCCAGAACTGCCGCACCGGTGTGTGGACCCCGTACCGGGCGAGCAGCTCGACGATCACCGCGTTGACCGCCGCGACGTCTGCCGGGTGGCGTTGCCCGTGGCTCTTCCACAGCTCCTCGAAGAGCGAGTAGTGCTCGTTGGCGGCGAAGCCGCCGCTGAGGCGGACGGCTGGACGCTGCCACCGGGTGGCCAGCAGCCGCCCCGCGATGAACGGGAAGATGTCGTAGACCACGAGGTCCGGCACGTCGTCGGCGAGTCCCTCCTCCGCGGCGCGCAGGATCGCCTCGTTCTCCCTGACGTACACCAGGTGCAACTGCGTCTCCGCGTCCTCCCGGGTGACGGCCTCGGGCACGTGGAAGGTGTCGAACTCGGACTTGTACAGCACCACCGTGGCGCCGGCGGCGGTGACCGCGTCGGCGAACAGCGGGGTCGTGACGTAGCTGACCCGGTGCCCGCGCCGGACGAGCTCGCTCACCAGACCGAGCGAGGGGTAGACGTGGCCGTGCCCCTGGACGTTGGCGAAGAGGATGTGCCGCTGGTGCATGTGCTCACTCCCGCGATCCGGTGATGAGCTTTAAAGGTATATAGCGCGTGGGGAGTGCGGCCAGCCGTACGGGACTGCCCGGGCCATACACGGCAAGCTCAGAGACACGCTTCGGCGTCGGGGTTCCTAGCGTTGTGGTGGACACCTTCCGGCGTGGAGTGGAGGACCCATGGCAACCGCGAGCAAAGCGTCTCCCGGCCTGATCGCGTCTCTCAACGGCCGGTACCACCGTGCCGCACTCGCTATCTACCTGGCGGTGGTGGTCGCGCACTGGGCGGAACACCTGGTGCAGGCGTACCAGATCTGGGTGCTCGGCTGGGCGCGGCCGGAGGCGCGCGGCGTCCTGGGGATGCCGTTCCCCTGGCTGGTCAGCTCCGAATGGCTGCACTACGGGTACGCGATCGTGATGCTGGTCGGGCTGTTCCTGTTCCGGCCCGGCTTCACCGGCCGGGCCAAGGCGTGGTGGACGGTCGCCCTCGCCCTGCAGTTCTGGCACCACATCGAGCACGCGCTGCTGCTGATCCAGGCGCACAGCAGCTTCCGGCTCCCCGGCACCGAGATCCCCACGAGCATTCTCCAACTCGTCGTGCCCCGGGTGGAGCTGCACCTGTTCTACAACTCGGTCGTCTTCATCCCGATGCTGATCGCGATGTACCTGCACCTGCGTCCCAACCCCGCCGAGCGGGCCGCGATGCGCTGCTCGTGCGCCGGCCGTACCGACCGCGTGGTCGGCCCGCGGCAGCCGGCCCCGGTGGCCGGGCACTGACCGGCCCGGGATGTCCACCACCGGACGGATCTACGCCGGCGCCGCCCTCTGCATGGCGGCGCTGGTGGCCGTTCTCGTGCTGGTCGGCCGGATCGACGCCGACCCGGGTGCGGGGACAACGGTCGAGGTGCTCGCGATGGAGCCGGCCGACGGCGCGGTCCTGCCGGACCTGCCGACCACGGTGCGCATCCGGGTCGCCGGCCAGCCCGACCCCACCCGCTCGCACATCACCGTGTACGACGCCGAGCGGACCCGGCTCGACACCGGGTCGATCGCGTCCGACGGGGACGACGGCCTGCGGCAGCAGGTCACCATCTCCCGGCCCGGCCAGCTCGCCGTGGCGTACCACGTGGTGACCGTCGACGGGCGGGCCGCCTCCGGCATCGCCCGCCTCACCGTCGGCTCCCCGGGCGCCGCGGACCCCGCCGGTGCCCCGGCGCGCGCGGCGGAGCCCGAGGCCCACGCGCACGGGGTGGACCCGATAGGGGCCGCCCTGCTCGCGCTCGACGGCCTCGTGCTCCTCGTCGTCCTGGTGCTGCTCCTGCGCCGCCCCAACCGCGGCACCTGACCGGCCCCGCGCGGCCCGCAGCGCGAGCGTGGAGACTTGTGGGTAGCGGCGCGGTACAAATGGGACGTTGTGCAAGTCATGGCTGCTAAGGTCCACGGCGTGCGGCCGGATGGGCTCCGGTGACCTCGCGCACCCGCAGGAAGGCCATGAGGGCAATGAACAAGATCTTCGACATCCTTCAGGACACCGACCGCGAGCTGCGGGACCACCCGAGCGGTATGAGCGTTCTGGTGCTCCGGCGCAGCTACGACGCGTCGCCGGAGGAGTTGTGGGACGCCATCACCGATCCCCAGCGTCTGGTGCGCTGGTTCCTGCCGATCACCGGCGACCTGCGGGCCGGTGGACGTTTCCAGCTGGAGGGCAACGCCGGCGGCGAGATCCGCCAGTGCGAGCGGCCCAGCTTGATCGGCCTGAGCTGGGAGTCGGGCGGCAGCAGCAGTGAGGTCCACCTGCGGCTCACCCCGGCCGGCGAGGCCACCGTCCTGGAGCTGGAGCACGCCCCGGTGCCGGCGGAGATCGTGCCGAACGCCGCCCCGGGGGTCTGGGGGCTGGGCGCGGGCTGGGAGATGGGTCTGGTCGCGTTGGCCGACTACCTGGCCGGTGACCTGCCCGAGGGGCGGGCGGTCGACTGGATCGCCGCGGCGGGGCCCGAGCAGATGGCGGCGGCGTCGGCGACGGCCGACCAGATCAGCGACGCGTGGGTGAAGGTCATCGGCGGGCGTTCCTAGGCGTCGGCCGGCGGGTCCTGCACCCGGTGCCGTCACCAGGCGACCGGCAGGGCGTACAACCCGAAGATGTTGCCGTCCTCCTTCAGGGACAGGTCGTCCACCGCCACCGCCAGCCGCAGGCCCGGCAGCCGCCGGACCAGGCGGCCGAGCGCGACCTCCAGCTCCAGCCGGGCAAGGTGCTGACCCGGGCAGATGTGCCGGCCGTGGCCGAACGCGAGGTGGGCGCGGGCGTCCCGGTCCGGGTCGAACTCGTCCGGCCGCTCGAACACCGCCGGGTCGCGGTTCGCTGCCTGGCCCAACGCCACCACGCCCTCGCCAGCCCTGATGGTCACCCCGCCGATCTCCACGTCAGCGGTGGCGGTACGCGCCGTCGCCGCCTCGACCACCGTGAAGTACCGCAGCAGTTCCTCCACCGCGGCCGGGAACCGCTCCGGCTCGGCGCGTAGACGGGCGAGCCGGGCCGGATGGGTGAGCAGGGCCAGCACGCTCAGCGCGATCATGTTGGACGTCGTGACGTGCCCGGCGACCAGCAGCACGAAGGCCATGCTCACCGCAGCCTCGTGGTCCGGCCCGCCGGCCGCCCGCTGCCGGGACAGCAGCCGGCTGAGCACGTCGTCGCCGGGTCGGCGCTCCTTCTCGGTCACCACGCCGTCGAGGAAGTCGCGGATCTCCCGGGCACACCGGGCCCGCTCGTCGGCCGGCGTGCTGCGTCGGAACATCTGGGTGGACCGGCGTTCGAAGAACTCGTGATCGGTGTACGGCACGCCGAGCACCTCGCAGATCACCTGCGACGACACCGGGTAGCCGAACGCCGCCACCAGGTCGGCGCCGGGAGGTCCGGCGGCCAGCGCGTCGAGGTGCGTGTCGACCACCCGCTCGACCAGGGGCCGTAGCTGCCGGACCCGCTGGGCGGAGAACTCGTCGACGATCTGCCGCCGGGTGGTGCCGTGCTCCGGCGGGTCCATCCAGTTCAGGGGCGGGCGGAAGTTGGCGAACGACGCCTGCCGCTGGCTCTCCGTGGTCGGCGCGAACTTCGGGAAACCGGGCCGGCGCCGGTCCGCGCTCATCCGCGGGTCGCTGAGCACCTGCCGTACGTCGGCGTGCCGGGAGACCACCCAGGCCGCGTCGCCGCCGAGCATGGGCAGCCGGGCGACCGGGTGCTCGGCGCGCAGCCGCGCGTACTCCGGGGGTGGGCTGAACGGGCAGCGCCGGGGCAGCGGGAACGCGTCGACCCCCGCAGCGGCCGGCCCGGACGACGCAGGGGCGGGTGTCTCGTCGTCGGCCGGCAGTCGGTCGACCGGCCGGTCCCGGTGCCCGGTCACCGCAGTGCCCGCAGACACAGCAGAAGGCTGCGCGCCTCGATGTTCACCTGATAGCTGAAGGCCGTCATGGCGGTGAGCTGGCGCAGGGTCACCCAGACGTACTCCGGTGGTGTCGCGACGGGGAAGTCGGCACCCACCTCGACCACCATGTGCCGCGTCACCGCGTGGTGGAACCGCCCGCCCTCCTCGGACTGGAGGACGTCGTAGTGCACCCGCACCTGCCCGGAGCGGACCAGATCCAGGTAGTCGGGGCGGTTGTCACCGGTGAAGTTGTCCGGGGTGCACTGCACGGTGGGGCCCAGCTCGACGGTGTCCCGGTAGCCGGGTCGCAGGTCGGCGTGGGCCAGCACGTGCAGTACGCCGTCGAGGCGCCGGACGACGAACGCGACCAGCCCGGTGCCGCAGGGGGCCAGCAGCGGCTGCCGCCACTGCGCGACCTCGCGGTTGCTGGCCCGTACGTGCCGTCCGACGATCCGGAAGTACCGGCCGGAGCGGTGCCGGATGTCCACGTCGCCCCGGTGCCAGTCCCGCACCTCGGACAGCGGCACCTGCCGGGCCGCCAGCGTCCGGCCGGCCTTGCTGGCGGTCAGCCAGTTGCGGACCTGGAGCAGCGGCTGCCACGCTTCGTCGTCGCCGGCCAGCGAGGACCGCGCGACGGCGGCGCCGAGCGTCGTGCCGTCGGCGTCCGAGGAGTCCGCGTGCCCGGGCAGGCAGGAGAGCACGGTACGGGCGTCCATGTTGACGAGGTTGGGCCGGTGCAGGAGGTCGTGGATCTGGCCGAGGGTGAGCCAGACGAAGTCCTCGTGCGGCTCGACCTCGTCGGTGACCTCGACGATGATGTTGCGGTTGCGCTTGCCCCGGAACCAGGAGCCCTGCTCGGACTGGAGCACGTCCACCAGCACACGACCGCGCTCCGGCTCCAGGAAGTACTCGACGTAGCGGGACCGCGCGCCCCGGTGCGCCCGCTGGTAGTTGCTGGGCGTGGACTGCACGGTGGGGGAGAACTGGACGCCGTTGACGTTGCCCGGCTCCATCTTGGCCTGCATCAGGAAGTGCAGCACGCCGTCGATCTCGCGGGCCAGGATGCCGAGGATCGCCCGGTCCGGCTGGTGGATGATTGGCTGCCACCACTCGTCGACCGGCCCGCCGTCGGTGCGGACGTGCAACCCCTCCACGCTGAAGAACCTGCCGCTGTCGTGCACCAGGTCGCCGCTGTGCGGCGCGAAGGACCACCCGGTCAGCTCGGCGAACGGCACCTCGGTGATCTCGAAGGGGTTGGCCCGCTCGCGGTCGGCGAGCCATGCCTCCAGCTCGGCGACCGGGCGCGGGCGGTGGCGCGCCGACCGGGCCAGCCGGGCGGCGAGGTGGTCCCGGTCGGTTCGCCCGGGACGGAGTCGGGCGTCGGTGTGCGGCAGGACCATGGTCTCTCCATAGGGTTGGCCTCGGTGGGGCACCGGTGACCACACCGGGCTGGCCGGTGGGGTCAGCCGCCGGCCAGGGGCGGGATGATGGCGACCGTGCTGTCCGAGCGGGCGGTCACCCGGGACCGGTCGGCGGTCTCGACCAGGTCCCCGTCGAGGTAGACGTTGTAGTAGGTCAGTGGCTCGCCGTCGTCGTCGAGCAGCCGGCGGCGGTAGAGCGGATAGGACTCGACGAACTCCTTGATGACGTCGCGGACCGTGCCTTCGTGGCACGCGAACGTCTTCTGCCCACGGTGGGCCCAGCCGGCCGACAGCAGCACCGTGACCATCGCTACCTCCCGTTGTGCTCGACCCCGGCCGCCGGCGCGTCGCCGGCGCAGCGGAAGCCGAGGGCGAAGTTGGACCAGCCGGTGGGATCCCCGTAGAGCCGCTCCGCGCACCGAACCTGGTAGCGGAAGTTCATCCAGGACCCGCCCCGGATGACCCGGGAACGGCCCATCACCAGGTGGATCGTGGGATCGCACCGGGTCTCCGGCGCGTACAGGTGGGCCAGGGTGGACGTCCACTCGTACACGTTGCCCGTCATGTCGGCGCAGCCGTCGACGCTGTCGCCCCGGGGGGAGAACGCGCCGACCGGCGTGGTCTGCGGCACCGGCCCCTGGGCCGCGTGGATCGCCGACCACCACTCCCGCCACTCGGCCAGGCCGCGGAAGGTGCCGCCGGTCCACTCGGCGGTGTTGGCGTTGCCCGGGTCCCAGGTGTCACCCCAGGGCCAGAGCCGGTACGACGGCCCGGTCGCCGCCCGCTCCCACTCCGACTCGGTCGGTAGCCGCCGGCCCGCCCACCTCGCGTACGCCTCGGCGTCGGGGTGGGAGATGTGCACGACCGGGTGGTCGTCGCGGTTGCGGACGCCGCTGCCGTACCCGGCCGGACGGTGCCAGCACGCGCCCTCGCGGATCTCCCAGTAGTCGCTGTAGACCATGCTGCCGCCGGACCGCTCGGCCGACGTCACGTACCCGGTGCGGGCGACGAAGGCGGCGAACTGGGCGACGGTCACCGGGTACCGGTCGATGAGGTAGTCCGGCAGGGTCACCGGCAGCTGCGGCGTCTCGTCGGTGAACCAGTCCCGGGGGAACGCCTGACCCTCGCTCTCCAACCAGTCCAGCGTCCGGTCCGGAGAACCCTGGAGGAAGGTGCCGCCGGGCACGCGCACCATCTCGCCGGGGGCCGTGGACGCGGCGGGCCCGGCGGTGTCGAGGTCGCCGACGCTGGTCATGACTTTGCCCCGGCCACCGGTGCCGCCTCCAGGATGCCCATCACGCTCGGTGCCGGGCACGGCGTGACGGACTCCAGCCGGAAGCCGGCGGCGCGCAGCAGCTCCCGGAACTCCGCGACGGTGCGCTCCCGCCCGCCGTGGCACACCATCATGTTCAGGTCGTTCATGACCACCTGCGCGACGCTCGGGCCGGTGGTGACCGTGGCCGGCATCAGCGACTCGACCAGCAGCACCCGGCTGTCCGCCCGGGCCGCCCGGCGGACCGTACGCAGCACCGCCACGCACTGCTCGTCGTCCCAGTCGTGCAGGATGCTCTTGAGCAGGTAGGCGTCCGCGCCGGGTGGCACCGACTCGAAGAAGTCCCCGGCGCGCACCTCGCACCGGTCGGCCACCCCCTGCTCGGCGAGCGTGCGTGCGGCGTCGGTCACGCCATCGGGGGTGTCGAAGACCGTGCCCCGCAGGTGCGGGTGCGCGACGAGCACCCCGGCGAGCAGCGCCCCGCTGCCGCCGCCCACGTCCACGACGGTGTCCAGGTCGGCGAAGTCGTACGCGGACAGCAGCGTCGGCACGAACGCCCGGGATCCCTCCGCCATCGCCGCGTTGAACGCCGCCTGCCGCTGCGGGTCCGCCATCAGGTACGCGAAGCAGCTCTGGCCGTGCACGTGGTCCCAGGCCACCTCGCCGGTGCGGACGCTGTGTTCGAGCTGCCCCCACGCGGCCCAGCTCTCCGGCCCGGACAGCAGCAGCACCAGCTCCCGCATCGACCCGGTGACGTCCGACCGCAGCACCTCGCCCTGCTCGGTGAGGACGAATGTGCCGGGCTCCGGTTCCTCCAGCACCTCCAGGAACACCAGCGCCCGCAGCAGCCGGCGCAGCGACGGCGGGTGCGCCCCGGTGGCCTCGGCTAGCTCCGCGAGGTCCGGCTTGCCCTGGGCGAGCAGGTCCGGTATCCGCAGCCGGACGGCGACGTGCAGCGTCTGCGCGGTGAAGAACCCGTAGATCAGCTGCTGCATCCGGTGCCGTAGCCCGGGCTGGGCGGTGGTCGTGGTCGTTGCCATGCGGTCCTCCGGTGGGGCACGTCCGGTGGGTCAGCGGGCGGCGGCCCCGGCCGGCTGCGGCGGGGCGGCGAGCAGCTCGGCCAGGTGCGTGGCGATCGCCGTCACGGTCGGCTGCTGCCAGAACAGCGAGGCCGGCAGCACCTGGCGGTACGTCTTCTCCAGCCGCCGGCGCACGATGACGGTCATCACCGAGTCCATGCCCTGCTGCACGAGCGGCAGGCGCGGGTCCAGCGACTCGACGGGCAGCTTCATCTCGGCGGCGACCGCGGCACGTACCTCGTCGACCAGACGCTCGCGCAGCTCCTCCGGATTCAGGTCGGCCAGGGAGCCGCCGGCCGGGCCGGATCCGTCGGCCGTTCCGGCCGGGGCGTCCGGCACCACCGGATAGCGCAGTCCGGCGAGCCGCCCGACGACCCGGCCGTCCGGCGCGGTGACCAGGACGGTGACGGTGTCCTCCTGGGTGGCGTCGCGGACCACGTCGAGCACCGCGACCGACGGCGCGGGGCCGGCCGTCTCGATCCGCTCGGCGCCGTCGACCAGTCGCAGCCGGGGCTCGCCGGGGAAGGCGACCGGCGCGACGGAGACGGCGGCGTCGACGACGGCCGCCCAGCACGCCGCCTCCGGGAAGCGGACCCGGGCCCGCAGCCCGCTGTCGGCGGTGATCAGACGGTCCACCGTCCAGGCGAAGGCGGTGTCCGGCACACCCACCCGGGCCAGGTGCTCGCGGACCAGACCGGCGTCGGCGACCACACCGCCCGGCGGGACGGTGGCGGTGCCGGGCAGCGGGGCGTCGGCCGGCACGGCCTGGGCGGTGGCGTGGGTCAGCCACGGCGCCGGGTCGCCGCCGGCCGGCCGGGAGGCGAGCACCAGCCGGCCGTTGTCATCGACCACCTGGATCTCCTGGCGCACGTTGGTGGCCAGCGGGACCCGCATCGACAGGTCGTGCAGCGTCACCGGCGCGCCGTCCCGGGCACCGGCGGCGAGGAACGTGGCGACGAGCACCGCGGCCGGGACGAGTTCCGCACCCTGCACGGTGTGGCTGCCCGGGTACGGCCGGCTGGCGTCGGTGAGCACGGTGTGCCAGAGCCGCAGCTCGCTGCCCGCGACGCTGGTCGCGGTGCCGAGCAGCGTATTCGAGGCGATGTCGTGTCCGCCTGCGGCCACCGGGGGCTCGGGCTCGCGCCAGTGCTCGCGGTGCTGCCAGGCGTACCGGGGCAGGTCGGTGAGCCGACCGTCCGGGCGCAGTCGCGCCCAGTCGACCTCGACCCCATGGCAGTACGCCTCGGCGACGGCGGCCCGCACGGCGCGGTGCCCGGCGTGCCGGCGCAGCGTGGTCCCGACGTAGGCGTCGTCGATGTCGGCGTGGTCGACGGTCTCCCGCAGCGAGTGGGCGATCACCGGGTGCGCGGAGATCTCGACGAATGCGCGGTGCCCGTCGGCCAGGGCGGCGGCGACCGCGTCGACCAGGCGTACCGGCCGGCGCAGGTTGGCCGCCCAGTAGTCGCCGTCACAGGCGGGCGTCTCGCGCGGGTCGTCCAGCACGGTCGAGTACATCGGTACGACGGCCGGTGCCCGGTCCAGGTCGGCCGCCGCGGCCCGCAGTTCGTCGGTGAGCGGATCCATATGCGGGCTGTGGAAGGCGACGTCGGACTGCACCCGGCGGACCCCGATCCGGTCGGCCGGCCACTGCTCGATGACCTCGTCGACGGCGGCGATGTCGCCGGAGACCACCGTGGAGGCGGGCGCCGAGGCGATGGCCGCGACCAGGTTGGCGCGGCCGGCCAGCCGCTCGGCGACGTCGGCGAACGGCAGGGTCACCATGGCCATCGCGCCCCGGCCGGCGGCGCGGCGCAGCAGGGCCGAGCGACGGCAGATCAGCCGGGCTCCGTCGGCCGGGCTCAGCACGCCGGCGGTGACCGCGGCGGCCACCTCGCCGACCGAGTGGCCGATGACCGCCGCCGGCCGCACCCCGTACGCCCGCCACACGGCGGCGAGGCCGACGTGCATGGCGAACGTCAGCGTCTGGATCCGGTCCACGCCGCCCAGTTCCGGGTCGGCGAGGGCGGCGCGCAGCGAGAAGCCCGCCTCCTCGGCGACCGCCGGCTCGATCTCGTCGATCGCGGCCGCGAACGCCGGCTCGTGGGCGAGCAGGTCGCGGCCCATCCCGGCCCAGTGCGACCCGTGCCCGGAGAACACCCACACCGGGCGGATGGACCGGCCGGCCGGCGCGACCCCGGAAACCGTGCCGGCGTCCGGCTGGCCGGCGGCGAGCCGACGCAGCGCGGCGACCACGCCGTCGCGGTCCTCTCCGGTGACCACGGCTCGGCGGTTCAGGTGGGCGCGCCGGTGGGCCAGGGTGTGCCCGACGTCGGTCAGGTCCGCCCGGTTGTCGCCGTCGAGTCGGTCGGCGAGCCGGCCGGCCTGCGCGCGCAGGCCGGCGTCCGAGCGGGCCGACAACGGCAACAGCGGCCGGTTGTCGCCGTCGACCTCCGGCCCGGTGGCCGACGGTACCGGGGGCGCCTGCTCCAGGACCACGTGCCCGATGGTGCCGCCGTAGCCGAAGCCGGAGACGGCTGCCCGGCGCGGCCCGTCCCGGCGGGGCCAGGGCAGGGTACCGGTGACCAGCCGTAGGCCGGTGCCGTCGGCGTCGACGGCGGGTATCGACCGACCGCGTAGCGGGGTGCCCGGAATCTGGCCTCGGTGCAGCGCGAGGATCGCCTTCATCAGGCCGGCGACCCCGGCCGCGCCCTCCAGGTGGCCGATGTTGGACTTGATCGACCCGATCAGGCAGGGCCGCTCCGCCGGCCGGCCGGCGCCGTAGACGGCGGACAGCGCGCCGGCCTCGACCGGGTCGCCCAGCCGGGTGCCGGTGCCGTGCGCCTCCACGTAGTCGACGCTGTCCGGCGTGATCCCGGCGCGCTCGCAGGCCCGGCGGACGACGTGCTGCTGGGCCTCGCCGGACGGGGCCATGATGCCGTCGGTGTGCCCGTCCTGGTTGACCGCGCTGCCCAGGATCACCGCCAGCACGCGGTCGCCGTCGCGGACCGCATCGTCGAGGCGCTTGAGTACCAGGACGCCGCAGCCCTCGCCCCGGCCGTAGCCGTCGGCGTCCCGGTCGAAGGACTTGCTGACACCGTCCGGCGCGAGCGTGCCGGCGGCTTGCAGCGACACGTTCTGCCCGGGGGTGAGCACCAGGTTGACGCCGCCGGCCAGGGCCACCGTGCTCTCGCCCAGCAGGAGGCTCTGGCAGGCCAGGTGCACCGCGACCAGCGACGCCGAGCAGGCGGTGTCGACCGCGACGCTCGGTCCGCGCAGGTCCAGGGCGTACGAGACGCGGTTGGCCAGCGCGCAGGTGGCCGCGCCGATGCCGGTCCACGCCTCGACGCTGGGCAGGTCCTCCAGCAGCCGGTCGCCGTAGTCGGTGGTGCTGACCCCGATGAACACGCCGGTGTCGGTGCCGGCCAGCCCGGTGGGCGGCAGTCCGGCGTGTTCCAGCGCCTCCCAGCCGACCTCCAGCAGGATCCGCTGCTGCGGGTCCATCTCGGCGGCCTCGCGGGGGGTCAGGCCGAAGAACTCGGCGTCGAAGCCGGCGACGTCGCCCAGGTAGCTGCCCGCGGTGACCGTCTCCCGTAGGACCGCCTCGTACTCGGGGCCGCGTTCGCGGTATGCCCGCCACCGCTGGGCGGGGATCTCCCCGCTGGTCTGGCCGCCCTTGAGCAGCAGTTCCCAGAGGGCGTCGGGGCTGTCGACGTCGCCGGGCAGCCGGCAACCGACACCGATGACGGCCACCTGGAACGGGCGGGTGGCGGGGTCGTCCCGGGTCATCGTCGTACCTCCGTTGGTGTCGGGTCGCGGCGGGGCGGGCCGGTCAGAGGCCGTCGGGCGTGTGCAGGACGCGCACGACGGCGGCGGTGAACTCCACGCCGGGGCCCATCGCGAGCCAGAGCACGTTGTCGCCGGCCGACAGTTCGCCGGTGCGCAGCAGGTGGTGGAAGGCGAGCAGGTGGTCGCTGGCGCCGCAGTGCCCGATCATCCGGCCGAAGTCGAACGTGGACTTGTCCATCCCGAGCCCGAGCGGCGCCATGCAGCGCTGCTCCACCACTTCCCGGGAGTAGTTCATGAACGAGACCCGGGCCAGGTCGGTGGTGCCGATACCGGCCTCGGTGAGCGCCTGCTCGGCCACCGTGGTCATGGTTTCCTGCGCCTCGGCCAGCACGGCGAGGACCGGCGTCTGCTCGGTGATGTGGTAGAAGAGGCGGGCACCGAAGTCGAGATCCTTGCCGAGCGTCGCGCCGGGCGGGAACATCGGCTCGCCGCCGCGGTGCACCTCCTCGGCCTCCGGCACGGTGATCGAGCAGACCGACAGCAGTTCGGCGAAGCCGCTCTCGGTGCTCAACACCACCGCCGAGGCGGCGTCGCCGAGGATGAACCCGAGATTGGTCCGCCAGCGGTCCAGCAGCGGGGTGCCGTAGTTGTCGGCGGCGACCAGCATCGCGGCCTTGCGCTCCGGCGCGGCCTTGAGATAGCTGGCGGCCAGCTCCAGCATGGTGAACATGCCGTTGCAACCCTGCCGGATCTCGCTCGCCCGGGCGACGCCGCCGAGCAGGTAGTGCTGCAGGTAGGAGTGCGCGATCCAGCCCTCCGGGCCCTGGTGCCAGGCGGCGGCGTAGAGCAGCAGGTCGATGTCGCCGCGGCTCAGCTCGCTGGTCTTGAGGGCGTCCTGCGCGGCGCGTAGCGCCATCTCCGGGGCGGGCAGCTCGCCGGCGACGGCCGCGCCGCCGAGCCCGTGGGTCTCGATGTCCTCTTCGGGGTACCAGCCCTGGGCGACGGCGTGTTCGACGGTGACGGTCTCAGGAAGGTAGGCCCCGATCCCACGAATGTACGTTCCGGCGGTGCGCATCGAGTTCACTCCTCGGGTCCGATGATCGAGGCGACTTCACTTTAAGATTATATAGCACTTGATGGTGGGTCAATGGTCGCTCAGGCTGCCCAGGTCCAGGCTCTCGTCGCCCCGGACCAGGCCGGAGAGCAGCGTGACGAACGAGATCTTGGGTGGCAGGCTGCGGTCGGGGTCCACGATGGCCTGGGCCCGCAGGTGCAGCTCCTCCTTGCCGTGGGCGCCGTCGTAGAAGAACCGGACCAGCTCCAGCAGGGACTCTAGGAAATCCCGGTACCGGTCCTCGTAGGCCCGCATGACGTGGCGCTCCTTGTCCGGTGCGGTCAGCGTCTCGTGGACCGCCCGCGCGACGCTGCTCGCACCGCGCATCGCCAGGGTCACGCCGGAGGACAGCAGCGGGTCGATGAACGCCGCCGCGTCGCCGACCAGGACCCAGCCCGGACCGGAGAACTGGGTGCAGGTGTACGACCAGTCACGCGCGGCACGGTAGATGTCCACCCGCTTCGCGCCCGAGGTGAGCCAGGCGACCTCGGACGATCCCGCGATCTGCTTCTCCAGCAGCTGCTCGGGGGGCAGCCCGGACGCCACCAGCCGGTCGCTCGTCGTGACGTAACCGATACCGGTCAACGTCGGACTCAGCGGCGCGTACCAGAGCCAGCCCTGCCGGCAGCTCTCGGTCAGCAGGTCGCCCTCGTGCTCGCCCGGGTACCGCAGCGCGCCCTGCCAGTAGCTCCACACGGCCACGTTGCGCAGGTCGTCGTACCAGTCGACCAACCCGAACCGGCGGCCCAGCCAGCGCTGCTGGCCGGAGGCGTCGACCACCATCACCGCCCGTGCGTCCACCGGGGACGACTCGCCCCGTAGCTGGTAACGGACGCCCGCGATCCGGTCGCCGTCGGTCAGCGCTTCCCGGACGGTGGCCCCCTCGACCACCTGCACGCCCAGCTCCCGGGCCCGGTCCAGCAGCATCGCGTCGAACTCGGCGCGCCGGACCTGCCAGGCGTACTCGTAGCGGCCGCCGCGGATCTCGCGGAAGCGGAACGACCACGGTGTGCTCTGGTCGGCACCCCACAGCAGGCTGCCGCCGTACTTGACCTGGAACCGCAGGTCCGCCATGCGATCGAGCACGCCCAGCGCGGTCAGCGTCGGGACCACACCGGTGATCAGGGATTCGCCGATGTGATAGCGGGGAAACTTGTCGCGTTCCAGCAGCAGGACCCGGTGCCCCTCCAGGGCGAGGAGGCCGGCTGTGCACGACCCGGCGGGGCCGCCGCCGACGACGACGACGTCGTACTCGGGAACGGGATGGCTCATGGCAAGCTGCTCCTCCTGCTCGCGTTCGCGGACCGTGCCGACGGCGGTCAGTCGCCTGGCGTGAACGCGACCGGCAGCCTCGTGAGGCCGCGGAACATCGTTCGTGGCTGGTAGGTCAGCTCCTCCGGGGCGGTGGCCAGCCGCAGGTCCGGCAGCCCGGCCAACGCGCTGAGGGCGGTCCGCAACTGCAAGCGGGCCAGGTACGACCCGAGGCAGTAGCGCATCCCCGCGCCGAAGGACATCGACGGGATCGGGTCGCGGCGGATGTCGAACTCGTCCGGCCGGTCGTACCGCTGCGGGTCCCGGTTCGCCGCCCCGGCCAGCACCACCACGACGTCGTGGCGGCCCAGCAGCCGGCCGTGCAGCTCGACGTCGGCGGTCAACTGCCGGGTGTTCGACTGCACCGCCGGGTCGTAGCGCAGGCACTCCTCGACGGCCGGCGCCACGAGCTGCGGAGACCACCGCAGCAGGTCCAGCTGCTCCGGATGGCTCAGCAGGCTCAGCAGACCGTTGCCGACCTGGCTGGCGACCGTCTCGTGGCCGGTGAAGATGAACGTGACCACGGTGCTGACGATCTCGTTGCGGCTCATCAGTCCACGCCGGTGGGCGGCGAGCATCAGGGCCAGCAGGTCCTCGCCGTCGTCGCGCCGCGCGGCCAGCGCCTGCTCCACGTAGTCGGCGAAGTCGGCGATGGCCGCGTGGCCCTCCAGCATGTCCTCGGCGGTGGCGCCCCGGTCGAGCGTCCGGCCCACCGCCCGCGACCAGCGGCCGACCGCGTCCTCGTCGCTGTCCGGCAGGCCGAGCAGCCCGAGCACCGCGCGCAGCGCCAGCGGGTACGCCAGCTCGGCGACGACGTCCATCGTGCCGCGGGCCCGCGCCGGGCGCAGCAGGTCCTCGACGGTGGCGGCGATCACCGGCTCCAGCCGGCGCAACGCCGACGGGGAAAAGGCCGGGCCGACCACGCCACGCAGCCGGCCGTGGTCTGGCTCGTCCTGGAACAGGATGATGTCGCCGACGATTCGGCTGAGCAGGCCCGGCCCGACCAGATCCGTCCAGAACTGCCGGATGCCGGTGCGGGCGAACCGCTCGTCGCCGAGGACCGCACGTACGTCGCCGAAGCGGGAGACGTACCAGACGTGATGCGCGCCCCGGTGCACCGGATCGTGGCGCAGCAGCCAGTGGTACGACGGGTACGGGTCCCGCCGGACGTCGTCGGCGGTCGGGTCGAACGCGGTCACGGCGTCGGCCAGCACGAGGTACCCCTTCCAGTGGCTCGTCGCGCCGTCCGCCGGACGGGCCGGCGGACGACGTGAGCCGGCTCAGCCCGAGACACGCTCGACGATGCGGCGTACCGTCTCCGCCGGCGTGGGCAGTGCGATCATCTCCTCGCGAACTTCCCGCGCCGCCGCACGCATCGACTCGTCGCCGATCAGCCGGCGCAGCAGATCCGCGTCGACCTTGTCGGAGGTGCTGACCAGGCCGATGCCACGCCGGCTGACCGCCTCGCGGGCGGTGTGCTGGAACTGGTCGCGCGGGTCGGGCGCGAGCAGTTGCGGGATGCCGGCGTTGATCGCCGTCATCACCGTGCCGCCGCCGCCGTGGTGCACGACCGCGGTGCAGGTCCGCAGCAGGGTGTGCAGCGGCGTCCAGCCGACCGCGCGCACGTTGCGCGGCAGGGTGCCCAGCGGAGTGATGTCGAGCTCGCCGAGCGCCAGCACGAAGTCCGCGTCCAACTCGGAGGCGGCGGCGATGATGGGTTCCACCGCGCCGATACCGAACGCCTGCAGCTCGATGGTGCCCATCGTGATGGCCACCTCCGGCCGGGCCGGCGCCGGCGGAAGCCGGTCGCCGAGGACCGCCCCACCGCCGTACGGCACCCAGCGCATGAACCAGCCCTCCGGCTCCGCCTCCAGCAGCAGGCTCGGCGGGAACGACTCGATCGTCACGCTCGGCTTGGGCAGGCTGACCTGGTGCTTCTCCATCAGGTCGGTGAGGAAGGAGGCGATCGAGGAGTGCATGCCGCGGGTACGCCAGGCGCTCTGGTTGCGCTGGATGGCCGGCACTCCGGCGCGGGCCGCGGCGAGCAGGCCGACGGTCGCGCCCTGCTCGTAGACGACGAGGTCGGGCTTGAAGTCGTCGGCGAGGGCGATGGTGCGGTCCACCAGCGGGCGGTTGACCGCCGCGATCTGCACACCCCACTCTTCAAGGTCGATGGCCGGACGGGTGGCGACGGTCTCGGCGAAGCGGGGGTTGTCCTTGGCCACCTGCTCGAAGACCTTGACCGCGCTGTAGTCCGGCGCGACGTCCACCACCTCCAGGCCGGCGGCGGCGGCCTTCTGGGTGTGCTCGGCGAGCGCGATCACCACGTCATGGCCGGCCGTGCGGAAGCCCCAGGCGAGCTGGATCAGCGGGAACAAATGACCTAGACCGGGAGAGGAGACGAACAGGACGCGCATGTCGGTGCCCTTCTGGGTCGGGTAATGGGCCGGCGCGGTTCACCAGCCGGATCTGATCGTTTCGACGATGTGGGAACGGTCGTCCTCGGTGAGCCACCAGCCCACCGGGATGTAGACCACCCGGTCGGCCACCGAGTCCAGGCCGGGCAGATAGGCCCGCGACGACGCCACGCAGCTGTGCGCGTCGTTGCGGCGGGAGACGATGCTGCTGGCGATGCCGGCGTCGTGCAGTCGCCGCATGAACGCGGGCCGGTCGCGCACCTTCAACGGGTACATCCAGAACGACGGCTCCCGATCGTCGGCGCGCTCGGTCTGCTCCACACCGTCGAGGCCGGCCAGCTCCTTGTCGTAGAAGGCGGCGTTCTCGCGGTGCCGGTGCACCAGCTCGTCGACCCGCTCCAGGTTGGACAGGCCGATCGCGCCGCCGATCTCGTTGAGGACGAACCGGTAGCCCCACTCGGCCACGTCGTAGTCGCCGGTGATCCGGTCCGAGGCCCGCTCGATGCCCAGCCACCGCCGCAGCCGCAGCCGGTCGTAGCGGTCGTCGTCGGGCAGCACCACGAAGCCGCCGCTGCCGGTGGTGAGGGTCTTGATCGCGCCGGTGCTGAACACGCAGACGTTTCCGTGGGTGCCGAGCGGGGTGCCCCGATAGGTTGCCCCCCACGCCTGCGCGCAGTCCTCGACCACCAGCGGCCGGCGGCCGTACCGCTCCTCGGCCCGGTCCACGATGGCGTTGAGCCGGTTGAGGTCCACCGGGTACCCGAGCCAGTGCACGACCACGATGGCCCGGGTGGCCGGCGAGATCTTGGCCTCCAGGTCGTCGAGGTCGACGTTGAGCGTCATCGGGTCGACGTCCGCCCAGCGGACGCGCAGCCCGTTGGCGAGGATCGGCCAGTTGGTGCCCTCGAAGGTGAGCGGGGTGCTGAGCACCTCGCCCGGCTCCGCCAGCTCCGGTCCGCCCGGTCCGGGCCGGGCGGCGAGGCTGAGCGCCAGGTGCAGCCCGGCGGTGCCACAGTTGACCGACACGACGCGGGGGTTGCCGATGCGCTCGCCCACGGCCGCCTCGTACTCGGCGACGGTCGGCCCGTGCTCCAGGCGGCCGCTGTTCAGGACGGCGGAGACACGCGCGCCGACGTCCGGAGACATGGCGACCTTGGACAACGGGATCATGGCACCCCCTCAACTCTGCGCCACATGATTCTCAAGTGACTGATCGGAGGCAGTCAAGGGAGCGGTGCGACATTCGGCCCTGGAACAGTTCTTCGTGATTGCGGAACTCACTCACGCCGAGGTCAACGAGTTCAGAAATGTATATCGTCTGACGCGTTGCCGGACGTCGGGTCCGGCCTCGTGCGGGAGGTACCGGTGGCGTCGCTTCATGTCCGGCTCGGGCGGACCGGCCTGCGGGTGAGCCGGGTCGCGATCGGAACCGTCAACTTCGGCGGCCGGGTCGACGAGACGGACGCCCACCGGCTGCTCGACCACGCACTGGCCCGGGGAGTCAACCTGGTCGACACCGCCGACATCTACGGCTGGCGTGTGCACCGGGGCTGGACCGAGGAGATGATCGGTCGGTGGCTGGCCAAGGACCCGGCCCGGCGCGACGAGGTGGTCCTGGCCACCAAGGTGGGCAACCCGATGGGCGACGGGCCCAACGACCGGGGCCTGTCCGCGCGGCACGTCGTCGCCGCCTGCGAGGCGTCGCTGCGCCGGCTGCAGACCGACACCATCGACCTCTACCAGATGCACCAGGTCGACCGGGAGGTCGGCTGGGACGAGGTCTGGCAGGCCATGGAACAGTTGGTGCGCCAGGGCAAGGTCCGCTACGTGGGCTCCTCCAACTTCGCCGGCTGGGACCTGGTCAGCGCCCAGGAGACCGCCCGCCGGCACCGGCTGCTCGGCCTGGCCAGCGAGCAGTGCGTCTACAACCTGGTCAGCCGGTACGTCGAGTTGGAGGTGCTGCCCGCCGCTGCGGCCGAGGGCATCGGCGTGCTGGCCTGGTCGCCGCTGCACGGCGGCCTGCTCAGCGGCGCGCTGCGCAAGCTCGCCGAGGGTACGGCGGTGAAGTCCGCCCAGGGACGGGCCGCCGACGGGCTGGCCCGGCACCGCTCGGCACTTGCGGCGTACGAACTGTTCTGCACCGAGATCGGCCGGGATCCGGCGGAGATCGGCATGGCATGGGTGCTGCACCGGCCCGGCGTCACCGCCGCCGTCGTCGGCCCGCGTACGCCGGCGCACCTGGACGGCGCCCTACGCGCCCTGGACCGGCCGCTGGCGGCCGACGAACTGGCCCGGCTGGACGAGCTGTTCCCGCCGCCGGGCCGGGGCGGCCCGGCCCCGGACGCCTGGATGTCCTGACCTGCCCCGCGCCGCCCGGCCGGGATCCCGACCACGGACGGAGCCGACGATGGCCCATCTTCTGTTCGTCAACGTGGCCAGTCACGGCCTGGTCTTCCCCACCCTGGCCGTGGTGACCGAGCTGGTCCGGCGCGGCCACCGGGTCAGTTACGTCACCGCGGGCGGCTTCGCCGAACCGGTCGCGGCGGCCGGCGCCACCGTCGTGCCGTACGCCTCGGAGATCATCGACGCGGACGCCGCCGAGGTGTTCGGCTCCGACGACCTCGGCGTCCGCCCACACCTGATGTACCTGCGGGAGAACCTGTCGGTCCTGCGGGCCACCGCCGCCGCGCTCGACGACGACATCCCGGACCTGGTCCTCTACGACGACTTCCCGTTCATCGCCGGTCAGTTGCTGGCCGCCCGGTGGGGTCGCCCGGCCGGCCGGCTCAGCGCCGCCTTCGCCTCCAACGAGCGCTACTCATTCTCCCGGGACATGATCGACCTGGCCGGCACGATCGACCCGCTGGACCTGCCGGCGTTCCGTGACACCCTGCGGGAGCTGCTCGCCGAACACGGCCTGTCCCGGTCGGTGGCCGACTGCTGGCAGCACGTCGAGGATTTCAACCTGGTGTTCGTGCCGAAGGCGTTCCAGATCGCCGGCGAGACCTTCGACGACCGTTTCGAGTTCGTGGGGCCGTGCTTCGGGCCGCGGCGGTTCCTCGGCCGGTGGACCCCGCCGGCCGACGACCTGCCGATCGTCCTGGTGTCGCTGGGCACCACCTTCAACGACCGGCCGGACTTCTTCCGCGACTGCGCGCGGGCGTTCGCCGGCCAGCCCTGGCACGTCGTGATGACCCTCGGCGGCCAGGTCGACCCGGCACAGCTCGGCGAGCTGCCGCCGAACGTGGAGGTGCACCGGTGGGTGCCGCACGTCGAGGTGCTGGAGCGGGCGGCCGTCTGCGTGACGCACGGCGGCATGGGCACGTTGATGGAGGCATTGCACTGGGGCCGCCCGCTGGTCGTCGTGCCGCAGTCCTTCGACGTGCGGCCGATGGCCCGCCGGGTCGACCAGCTCGGTCTCGGCGTGCTCCTGCCCGGGGAGAAGGCCGACGGGGACGCGCTGCTCGCCGCCGTCGCCGCCGTCGCCGCCGACCCCGCGCTGGCCCGGCGGGTGGCGGCGATGCGCGAGCAGGTCCGGCAGGCGGGCGGCGCCGCCCGGGCTGCCGACGCGGTCGAGGCGTATCTCGCCCGGCCTCGCTGACGACGGCAGTCCGGCGGCACCCGCCGTTGGACCGGGTGTCGCGTGCGGCCCGGATGTGGATGAGCCGCGCGTCGCGGGCCGGGGTGGCGGTCAACCGGTGGCCCGGACCGGGTCCGCCGCTGCCGGCACGCTGCCGTCGCGGAGCTGACCGGGCAGCAGCTGCTCGGTGAGCAGGGTGCGGTACCGCTGGAGCAGCGGCTCGCCGGACGGCCGGACGGCCAGCCACGAGCCGACCAGCCGGGCGCCCTCGATGTAGGTGGTGGAATACGCCCGCCACAGCGGATCAGTCAGAAAGGTGGCGATCTGCTCGGCCCGGTCCCGCGGCAGCAACAGCCACCGGTGCAGGTACGCCACCGCGTCGTCGACCGAGGCACCCCGGTCGTGCAGCAGGATCGCGGCGTCCTGGCGGGCCGGCATGAGCTGGTTGACCAGCCCGACCAGCTGCTCGACCAGTTCGCCCTCGACGGTGACGCCCTCGTCGGCCAGCACCTCGCTGGTCCACCGGCCCCACCCGGGCCCGAGCAGGGCCGCCGCGCCGTGCTCGGCGGTGCCCTCGGCCACCAGGCACTGCGGCGTGTTGACCAGGGCGATGCGGTGCTCGTCCTGGCCCCGCGCACGCACCAGGCCGGCCTCCTTGAGGCAGTGCTCGGCGTGGTGACCGGGGTACGCCTCATGGGTCGCCATCAGCGGCAGCACGGCGATCGTGCGACCCGCCGTCTCGTTCAGCGTCACAGTGGAGCGGAACCCGCCGTGGTACCGGTTGAACGCGTTCCACGGCCGGTCGCGAACCACCTCGATGTCGACCCGCTCGGCCTCGGGCAGCCCGAGCAGCGGTCGGGCACGATCGCGCAGCGCGTCGGCGACCGCCCGCACCGCCCCGGCCAGCCGCTGCGGCGGCACCACGTTGCGGGCGTAGAACGCCTCGACCCGGTCCATCAGCGGGCCGCTGCCGGGCAGCAGCTCGCCGATGGCCGCGTGTACCGCCGCGTACCGATCCGGGTCGCCGAGCCCGACCTCGACGTCGAAGTAGGTCCGCACCTCGTCGAGGAAGCCGAGCGGTTCGCCGGCGGCCCGCCGGGCCGCGCACCCCATCGCGGTCACCTGGGCGGCGAGAAACCGCCGACGCCCGGCGTCGAGGTCCGCGTCGGGCAGCCGGGCCAGCAGGTCGCCGGCCTGCGCGGCCAGCGCCGCCGGCTCGGGGGCGGGCTCGGCGGCGACCCGGTCGGCCAGCGCCGGGTCGCCGAACCAGCAGTCGACTTGGAAGATGAAGGCATGGTCGAGGTGTACGACGATGGCGAGGAGTTCAGAGGCTCCTATGTCTTCTTCATCACGGGAGCGACCGAGGCCAGCTTGCTGGCCGCTGCCTCACGGGTGGCGACCCTCGACGGGGTGCCGGCGGGCGCGTTTGCCATGGTCACCGACGACAAGGCTCCGGAGTTCGGAGCGGGACAACAAGTGCACCTTCCGGCCTGAGGTGATGGTCAGCCTGCTCGCACGCGGTAACCTTAACCGCAACCTGAGCCAATTTCTGGCGCGCTCATCTGCCGCCGAGTGCGCGGTAGCACCCACCACCGTTAGTTAGCCCGTCGCCATAGCGTGCGGCTTGTGACCGCGCAGAGGTGGCAGCGTGGTCAAACTTGGCCGGTGGCAGTGAGCACGAGATCGTGTGGCCATTCATCGCGCAGAACACGATCAAGCTGTGGGTCCTCTGAGCTCTCGCAGTACGGTGTCTCGTCGGGGTCGCGCTCGGTCGTGTCAATGTGCGGATGTCCCGTGACGGGGGCGAGGTCAGCCCTCGCGGTGGAGCAGAAGCCCGGCGATCTCCTGTACTCGTTCCACGCTGATGCCGTTGCGTTGCTCTTCTGCCAGAGGATGGTCAGTCGGCTCGAGGATGACATGCGGTCGCATGCCGACCTGCTCGGTATGCACCTCGGTCTTGAGGTTCAGCGTCTCGATCGGGTAGGCCGGAAGCTCGGTGGACAGCCAGCCGAAATACGCGGCCTCCTGCTCTCGCCCAGGCGTCGTCCAGAGATCCAGCATCCGGCTGAAGCTCGTGCCGCGACACCCACACGCCCCATTCGAAATCGGCATCGGCGTCAAGGACAGGTATGACCAAGCGCGCGCGGACGAAGTAGTGCTGTGCCTGAATGATGCAGGTCTCGTCTTCAAGCACACTGCGTTCGTCGCTGTTGAGATCGTCGCGCCAGTAGGCCGGGGCTGGGGCCCCGTACGAGAACGGCAAGCCCTCATGGCGCTGGCCACAGTTGTGGCACACGAAGCCCTGATCAATCACGGATGAGACGGTGCAGCCCTGTCTGAGCTTCCCCCGGTTTCCCGGACGGGCAAGACTCGTGCAGGTCCACAGCGGCTGGTCGATGTTCAGCGGCTTCCTGGTCGTGAACAAGATCGTCGGGCTGCGGCTCATCGGCCGGTGTCATCCGACGGCGCATGCCGGGAGCGCTGCCGACCCGGCGCATCCGGCCGTAGGGCTGGTTGGGCACGCCATCGTGGCGGCACCGGTCGCACTAGGACGGGTATACCGGTGGTAGTGCGACCCATCTCGCAACCGCCCTACCACCACCGCGCCCCCCGATGGGCTACCGGGGCCGCCCAGGTAGCCCATCGGGGGGTGCGGGCCCGTGGGCCACCGTTACGTAGCGGTAGAAACGGGGCTGCGCGGGGGTCGTCCGTCCCGTCATGATCTACGTCGTGAGTGGCGTCTTCCCGTGTCCGTGCTGCGGGCGCCTGACCTTCGCCGGGGGACCGGGTTCGTATGAAATCTGCCCGGTTTGTTTCTGGGAAGACGATCAGATCCAGCTGCGCTGGCCGAACTGGTCCGGCGGTGCGAACAAGCCGTCGCTGATCGAGGCCCAGGCCACGTTCGCCCGTATCGGGGTGTGCGAGGAACGCCTCGTGCGGCATGTTCGCCAGCCGCTGCCTGACGAGCCGGTCGAGCCGGGCTGGCGGCCCGTCGAACCCGGAGTGGATCGGTTCGAGCCCACCGGCGTTCAGGAGACCGGATGGCCAGCGGAGCGCACCGCCTTGTACTGGTGGCGTGCGACGTTCTGGCGGCGGAGGTAGGCACCCCTCTGTGTCATCCATGAGGCGGCGGCGAGGGTTGTTCTAAGGGACGTCTCGTAACCCGGTGTCTGTCTGTTGAGGACGATCATCGAGGATGGCTGGGTGCAGGTGATCACCGCAGCCCGCCCGGAATGGATCTTTCCGTTCACCGGGCTGCAGCCCGCCCAGTTCCGCAAGCTGGTCCGCCTGGTCGCCCAGCGCGGCGGCGACGGCATCGCTGATGGCCGGCCGGGCCGGCAGTGGGCACTCGACCTGGCTGACCGGGTGCTGCTGGTCGCCGCCTACTGGCGCACGAACCTGACCATGCGCCAGATCGGCCCGCTGTTCGGGGTGTCGCACTCCGCGGCGCACCGGGTCATCGACACCCTCGCACCGCTGCTCGCCCTCGCGCCGGTGCGTAAGCGGCCGATCGAGCAGATCGCGATCGTCGACGGCACCCTGGTCCCCACCCGGGACCACCGCCTCGCCGCGAAGAGCAAGAACTACCGGTACTCGACGAATCTGCAGGTCGCCATCGACGCCAGCACCCGCCTCGTGATCGCCGTCGGCGACCCGCAGCCCGGCAACCGCAACGACACGATCGCCTACCGCGCCAGCGGCATCGAGGAGAAACTCGCCGGTAGACCAGTGATGGCCGACGGCGGCTACCGCGGCAACCCCGAGGTGATCATCCCGTACCGCAAGCCCACCGACGGCAGCGACCTACCCGCCTGGAAGCAAGCCCTCAACGTCGAACATCGCACCGTCCGAGCGGGGGTCGAACACGCCCTGGCCAGGATGAAATGCTTCAAGATCCTGCGCGACTACCGCCGCGCCGCCCACACATTGGCCGACGCCGCTTCCGGCATCGCCAACCTCCACAACATCATCCTCGCCGGCTGACCACCGGCCCGATCCCGAGCAACGCCTTCACCCAGTTACGAGACGTCCCTTAGACGGCGTCACTTCGATCGCGCCAGCCCTCCGCCGAAACGGCCGAGACCCGTACCGATCCCTACAAATCCTCGGACTCGCCTAGAACAGACATATCTATACCTTGCGAACGCCCTGGCGACAGCACCCGCCCACTGGCACTACTCGGCATCACGTGACGACTTTGCCGGGACCCTGCGCGGTGAACGGACATGAATCTTGACGAAGGGAACCCAGCCTCGTACAGTATCTACGCATCCAATGATTTAAGAACGTAGTTCTAAACGGGGGACTGAACATTCCATGACTCGAAAAAGAAGCCGCAGTCGGGCAGTTGGCACCGTAATCGCATTGACCGCTTTGATGCCTACGGTCGCTTTGATGCCGACGACCCCGTCGTTCGCTGCCGAGATTCCGTGCAGCTCGACTTTGTCGCCAAGCGAGATCAAGTCGGTCGGCATTTCTTGCCGATTGGCTTCGGCAACAGTTGTCCGAGTCGCCGAGGACCTTGAGGTTGTGGTTCCGGAGTCAGGCATGATCGCCACCGTGCAGCTTCTCCGGACGCACGGTTCGACGAGTCCGAGTGCGGCGTCCGTCTATCGGGCGGCCGACGGTCAGCTAGCGCTGCAGATCGACGAAGAGCCTGCGCTGGGATCCGCTGCCACAGCGGGTGCTCTCAACCGTATTCTCGCTAAGAGCCCAGAGCCAGCTGGGGCGACGAAGACTCAGGCCTCCGGGCTCGCAGCCGCGCCTGCATATTGTGGAACCTCTACGGAATACGCCTTCAGTGGCGGGATATGGGCCAACTCTGTATTTCCCTGGACCTACAACAGTCGGTCACAGCCAGCCTCAGATGCACTTCAAGCCATTCAGTTCGGCTTCCGATTCATAACTGACACTTCTTCCGCATGCGGCACATACTACACGTTCGCCTCTTCCGACTACCGAGGGTCGACCACCCGTTATACGTGGGGAACGAGAGACAACGGAAATGTAGTCGGGTGGGCCGGATTTGATCCGGGGATCTTGGGGGCTACTTACTCGTGGGTCGATAGTTCCGGCTTCAGAGTGGAAGTCGACATAGCATTCAACAATCGGGTTACGAATTGGTTCACCGGCCTTTCCGGAACCGTCCCTGCGGGGCGTTACGATCTCATCTCCGTTGCCACGCATGAGGCTGGGCACGGCTTTGGCTTGGCGCACTACCATAACTCCTCTTATCCGGTAATGCATCCGACGCTCGGTACGGGAGTGAATAAGCGAGTCAAGCGAAGCGGTGATCTTACCGGGATGGGTGTCTTGTACTGACAGGGACGCCTTAGTACTCCAACGTCACTTGGCTTCGGCGTTGGGACCCGGCGCGGGCATGAGGACGGCCACCGTGTTGATCATCGATGGTTTGTGAGGACCACCGAAGATCGTGCGGTGGCCGCGTGCCACAGCGTAGACCCCAGCCGTTGGCGGGTCGTCCTGGACGATGCGGTGGCGCGTATCGCTGCATCACCCAAGTAGGCCGGTGCAGACAGACGTGGGACGTGTAACTGGTGTTGGCCAGCCGCACCTCATCCCCCGTGCTTGCTGCCATCTAAGGGACGTCTCGTAGCCCCGGCGGCTGTCCGTTGAGGACGATCACCGAGGATGCGAGGGTGCAGGTGATCACCGCGAGGCACCCGGAGTGGATCTTCCCGTTCACCGGGCTCACTCCCACCCAGTTCCGCAAGCTGGTCCGCCTGGTCGCCGAGCGCGGTGGAGACACGATCGCCGACGGCCGGCCAGGCCGGCAGTGGGCCCTCGACCTGCCCGACCGGGTGCTGCTGGTGGCCACCTACTGGCGCACCAACCTGACCATGCGTCAGATCGGCCCACTGTTCGGGGTGTCGCACACCGCCGCGCACCGCGTCATCGACGCCCTCGGCCCGCTGCTGGCCCTCGCGCCGGTTCACCGCCGTCCGGTCGATCAGATCGCGATCGTCGACGGCAGCCTCGTCCCGACCCGCGACCACCGCCTGGCCGCGCGGAGCAACAACTACCGCTACTCGACGAACCTGCAAGTCGCCATCGACGCTCTCGACAGCACCATGTTTGTGTCCGACAGCGCGGCGAACCTGGCGGTCTGTCCGTGCAAGGCCGGCAACCATGACGGGCATAGGCATCCGATGCTGCGGCCGGTCGCCGGCCACCGGTAGCCCCACCGCGGCGATGCGACACCGGTCAGCCCGCCCCGGCAGCGGTCTTTCCCGTCCCGAGCCGTCGGCGGGCTTGCGGTACGGGATGATCACCTCGGGGTTGCCGCGGTAGGCGCCGTCGGCCATGACCGGTCGTCCGGCGAGTTTCTGTTGGATGCCGGAGGTGCGGTAGGCGATGGTGTCGTTGCGGTTGCCGGGCTGAGGGTCGCCGACGGCGATGACCAGGCGGGTGGAGGCGCACGCCAGCTGTCCCCACCGTCGGGCCGCCCCTGGCTGGCGGACCTGCCAGAAGCCGGAACGACGCCATCAGCCCGAACGACGCCATCAAAGGATGGGGGCGCAACGTTCTCGTCGTGATCGGCGGACGAGCGGGACTGCTCCCTTGCGCGGTGGCCGCTCAGCGGTGGTCGGGGTTTGTTCCCAGCGGTGCCCCTAGCTGCTAGAATACGCGTGTATTACACTGCGTCCTGTGCCGTACGAGTGGGAAGAGTGGGCGTTGCAGGCCCTGGCGGGTATTCAGCCCTACGAAGTCCGTCAAGTCCTGGAGGCGAAGCAGCGGTGGCCGCGCTCCGGCGCTGATGCCACTGGGTTGCGGGTGCTGACGGTGTGGGCGCGCACTCGCGACGGCCGGCCCCTGATCGTGGCTGTGCACCACGTCGACGGTTTCACCTGGAAGATCATCGGCGCACGAGACATGAGCGACGCCGAACGTGCCGACTTCACCCGATGGGAGCAGACGCGATGAGCGACAACCAGCACCTGCCGCGCACCCCTGAAGAGGCCGCCGCGCTGATGAACGACCTCACCTTCGACCCAGCGCCAGCCACTGCGGAACAGGAGGCCGAACTACTTGCCTCCCTCCCACCAGAAGGCGCCGAGGTTATGGTCGTGCGGTCCCTTCGCATGCCAACCGACCTCGATGACGCCGTCACCGTGGCCGCCAAGGACGCCGGCGTCACCAAGACCGCCTGGATCCGCCAGGCCATCGAGATCGTGCTGACCATGCAGTCCGACGACGATCAGCCCATCTCCCGTGCTGACGCCCTTCGGGCCCTCACTCTACTTCGCCCGGTACGCCGCGCCGCCTGATCAGGTAGACCTTGCCGGTACCGGGAGTAAGGACGGGCGAGCCGACCCAGCACCACCTGTCTTGGCCCACAATAAGCATCGCCGAATTCCCCGCTTTGATGGAGCGGTTGCCGCGTGCGGTGCAGGCCGAAGCCGCTTCATCTGGCACCGCACCCGGCTACCAGCCCTCTTAATGGGACGTGGGCGATACAGCGTGGTTCACGTGCGGCCATCCGTCGGCGCGGTCCGTCGCCCAGGCAAGCGGATGGGGCTGCCTGGTCATGGCGGACAGCTACCCAGGTCAGGGTGGTGTGGCGCAGCCGGTGGAGATTCCCTGCACGGCCACCCAGGGCAGGCGCTGCCCGAGGCGTTTCCACAGATGGTCGTAGCGGCGGCTGGTGATCGGTTGGCCGTTGCGCCCACGCAGGAGCGCATCGGTGTGAAGGACCGCGCCGCGGGCGTCGGCGTGCTCACGTAGGTGTCCGGCGAGGTCGAGGGTGATGGGCTGCCAGCGGACAGTGGATCCTTTCTCGGTGAGACGGACGAGCCCGTTGGCCATATCGAGGTCGACCAGCCGAAGGGCCAGGGCGCCGCCGCGGCGGCACGCGGTCTCGGTGTGCAGACGCAGGAGCAGCGCGTCGAGGATGACGTCGTTACCGCTGGTGCGCGCTAACGCGTTTATCTCCCCAGCTCGTGTGCGGTCAGCGCGCGGCGGGTACCGGGTAAGCGTCGAGGTTTCGCGCCGCGGTGCGCAGGGCTGGCGGCAGCGTCGATCAGCCCGTCGGCGATGGCACGTCGATAGAAGCGCGGGCGGCGGAGATGAGATGCTCGCCGGCGTGCCGGCCGTTGCGGCGCGACACAGCGCTGGCGATCATCGCCTGTTTCAAGGCCTCGACGTCGCTGGCGGTGATGGTGTCCAAGGGCCGCGCGGGCCACGCGGCGGCCATCCGATCCCAGTAGGTGCCGTATGTGCGGCGTGCTCCGGGCCCGGCAGCGGCGACAACACGGGGCAGGTACTCAGCGACCGTCGGTGGAACGGCCGGCGTCGCGGGGTGAGACTGCAGATCGGTCACCGTAACGCCCAGGTGAGCCAGAACTTGGCGAGCGGCAGCTACGGCGGCGGGGTCAGCGTTCATTGCCGATTCCCGCCAGGTGAGTGTGCAGGTCGGCCAGCAGGCGTACGACGGTGCTGATGGGATGCACGACGAGCAGGTCGTGCGTGACGATAGCGGCGAGCAGCACGGGTTGGCCGGGCTCGATGCGGCACATTTGCCGGGCACTTGCCGGCAAGAGTAGTTCACCTCGGCCGCCCACCTGGTGGTGGCCGTCGCTGGCCGAGCAGATGACGAGCATGCCGGGGCGCGGCTGAATGTCGATGCGGTGCTGCGGGGGCCAGCCCAGCGCGCGCAGGAGGTGCTGTGCGCTCGCCCGGCCACAGCGTGCCGGCAGAGCCATCCACAGCAACAGGGCGGCGTCGGTGATCGCCGGTGGGCAGAGTCGGGCGGGTAGGGCTGGCATCGGCATCGGGCTTGGAGCCGGACGCGCGGGCAGGGCAGCAGGTACGAGCGGACCGACGAGGTGCTCCTTTGGTCGGATAGGTCGTGTCATGACCGAACAACCACATTCAGGCAGTACGTGACGAGGCACGATCCGTTCGAGGGCTCCTACCGGCCCTTCACCGGCCTCCGCCGCGATCAAGATCACGCGCAACAGCAGACGACCACTGTCGGCGTACGGGTGGACGGCCCAGGTAGGTACGACGGATGAACGGGACCAGGTTCATGCCCAAGACTCAGGCGCGGCCTATGCGCTTCGCTGCCGTGAGACGGTCGTGGCAACCCCGGCTACCGCGCCGCTCCCGCTCCTGGCCGCTGTGCGGCTGCCGTGCGGGGTAGCTTAGTATCGAATACTGCCGCAGCGCTCGCGAGAGGACACCTCCAACCCCTGCGGGTCGGGTTACCGCGAGCTCAGGCCCTCGCATGCCTTTGATGACATGCCTGTCGCTGATCTGCGTCGGGGTCTTTTCTGGAAAGCGTGAGCGCGTACGGCGGGCTGGGCACGTTCAGAACGTGCCGGGTCAGGCGAGGTTGGCTTTGCCGTCATTGACGGTGAGGCGGTTCTTGAGTCGGTAGCTGCGTCCTGAGAGCGACGTGCCTGACGGCAAGTTGACCCGACCTGTCGATAGACAGTTCGGATGACATTCGATGAGGGACGGCTCAGTAGTGGTGGTCCGGCTGGCGATTCCTGTGCCCAGGGCTGCGTTTCAAGCCCTGAAGACCGTAATCTGGCGGCGTCGGTCACTGGTGCGTCTCGGAGAGTAGCGAGGAAGTGGTGGTGGATGCCGCGACGATGGCGCGGTAGGTAACGGTCGTCGGGAGGAACTGCGTGCCGAACCCGCCACGGCTGTGGTGGCAGGACATCGATCCGGTCGTCTGGCGATGCTTCGGCCAACCCGAGGACTTGGCGCGCGAGCGCAACACGGCAGTGTTGGCAGCCTTGGAGGAGTTGGCCA
Source organism: Micromonospora sp. NPDC051296 (assembly GCF_040682255.1). Classification (NCBI taxonomy): domain Bacteria; kingdom Bacillati; phylum Actinomycetota; class Actinomycetes; order Micromonosporales; family Micromonosporaceae; genus Micromonospora; species Micromonospora sp. NPDC051296. The sequence continues at coordinate 45,307 of NZ_JBFBAO010000001.1, forward strand.
CACGCGCTCCGATGTCGACGCCGGCCGATATCGGGGCGCAGATGCGCGACGTCGGCTTCCGCGACCAGGTGACCGAATTCGAGCTGCGTTCGGTGCTCGACTACCTGACCAGCGCACATCTTGTCGAACCATTCCGGGACTACGCGGCGCTCAACGCGGGCCTGGATGCGGTGGTCCGCCGACAGGAGGCCTGGGCGCTGACCAAAATCGGCCGGGCCGTGGTGGCCGCGGTGCGCACAGCCGTCGTCGACTCGCGGCGGGCGCTGCAACTGCCGAGCCGTCTTCTCGACAGCGTCGAACGCACGGTCCGTGATCTGGTCGAGCATCTCTCTTCCGACGCCGGGCTGCTGCCAACCGACCTGGATGACGTCCGGACGAGGCTGGACGAGATGCAGCGGGTCACCGCCGACTTCTACGCTGCGCTGGCGCAGATGGTGCAGTCCGACGTCACCGACGATCTGCTGTTCGGAGAGAACCGTGATCGTGTCATCGAGGCCCTGCGACAGTTCCGCGCGAGTATGGGCGAGCGCTACGCCGGGTCGAGGCGGCCCTGATCGACTTGGAGTCGGCCGGGCACCGGCTGCTGGTCGAGACCGCCGCCATGCACGCCGGCCTGCTTGACGCCCGCGATCAGCAGGACTGGATCGACGAGCGGGTGCGTCGGCTGTCCGACCTGGCCGCCTGGTTCGCCCCTTTGGGTTCGGTGCAGCGACTGATCTCCTCGGCTGCCGGCGCCGTGCACACCCTCCTGGTGGCCATCGATCGACGCTACACAGCCCTGCGGCGCGGCTCGGATCTGGCCGCCGACTTCCGGGAACTCGCCTACAGCTTGTACGCCCAGCCGGACGACGATGCTGCCCGCCGGGTGTACGCGGCCGCGTTCGGCCAATGGCCTGCCGTTCATGCGGTCGTCGGGACGGCCGAAGAAGACGTCGCCCACGCGACCCTGGCAGCCGGTGGGGTCAGCCGGCACCAGGTGGATGTGATCCTGCGCGAGCACGAACGCGTCGGTCGCTCCAGCGGCCGTCCCCGCAAGGTTCCGGACGCCGGTGCTGCCCGGGCTGCCGCTTTGGAGAAGGCCGCCGCCACGGCGGCGAACCGGCGACGCTTCAGCGCGTTGCTGGCCACCGACGGCGAAGTGCCGCTGAGTCAATTCACCGGTCTGGAGACACCGGCGTTGGTGATCCTGCTCGGCGCGATCGAAGTAGCCCGCAACACGATTGATGCCGCGACCGGATACGGCGAAGTCCATGCCGAGGGTGCCAGCGTGGTCGTCCGGGTCCGGTTGGGCCGCCCCGAGACCCACCTGCAGGTCCGGTTTGCCGAAGGGACCCTGGTGGCGCCGGAACTCTTGATCACCGTGACCCCGACCGAAGCCGCCCAGGATCCGCAGGTCGTGTTGACGGAGGGCGCCGCATGACCCAGCGGCTCCTCGACCCGGATCTCGCTGACGCGGCACGCCACCTGATCCTCACCTGCCGGATCTCTTCGGCCGAGGATCCGGTTCGCTACCGTGTAGTGCTGCGCGGCCGGCGGGAGATTACCGACTTCTTCCGTACAGAACTGGGATGGACCCTGCACATTCACGACGTTGGTGGGATGGTGCGCCTGCATAAGCGCCGTGACGATGTTCCCGGCGATCGCGGACCGCGGCTGCAGCGGCGCAGCGGACGGGGCGAGTTGGCTCCCGCTCAAGTGCTGGTGCTGGCCGCGCTGGTCTGTGAACAGCTGTGGCGACGTCCACGGATCAGCCTGCGCGAGCTGTTGCAATCGGTGGCTCAGGTGTGCGCCGCGGAGGCGGCCACGGGTCGGCTACCAGCTTTCCGGATCGTGGCCGCGGACGGGGTCAGCAAGCGTGAAGCACAGGCCGCACGGGCGAACATTGTGGATGCAATCAGGCTGCTGCAGGTGGACGGGGAGATCAGCGTCGACGCGGATCTGGACCGGGCGGTGACAGACGAGAACGCGGAGGTGTTCATTACCGCTGACCGCGACAGCCTCGCCAACAAGTTCGCCTCGTTGTCGCCGACGCTGTTGTCGTTGAGCAGCCGGGCCCCCAGTCAGCACGTCGCCACTTTGACAGCGGTTTCGCTTCCGGACGCCGAGCCGGACGCCGTCGTGCAACGGCAGGCCAGCGTGGAGGGGCGCCGGCTGACCGCGCTGCGGCGGGTGGCGGACGACCCGGCCGCTGACCCGGAGGACGACCCGAACCCGGTCGGCTACCTCGCCACCTCGACCGGCCGGGAACGCGCGTTGAACATCGCAGCCGCGCTGGGGCTGGTCGCCAGTGTGCGCCGCGACTGGTGGGAGATCACCGACCCGACGGGAACCGCCTCTGACTTCGACTTCCCTCAGGGCCGCAAGACAGAGCGTCAGGGTGCGCTAGCCCTGCTGTCGCACCTGCCGCACCACGGCGCGTCGGAGGTAACCGCCGATGAGGTCACGACATTTTTCGAAGAGATCCGCCGAGACATGCCACGGTGGGCGGCCGGCTATGCCGAACAGCTGCCCGTCCTGGCCCGGGCCGCTGCCGCGGAACTGGTCACCGCCGGCCTGCTCGGGGTCACCGGCGACGAAGACCGGTGGCTGATCACGCCGGGCGTGCACCTGTGGCGCGTGCGGGCACGGCATGGCCAGCCCGCTCGTCCTGGCCGGCACTGCACGGAAGCTGACTCGGACACGAGGGAGGGGCCGGTGTGACTCTCATCGCGCGCCCGGGCCAACAGCCAACCGGAAGCCACGACACCGCCGGCCCGGTGTCGAATTGGAACGACGGACCGATCGCCGCCGATAGGTGGCAGCCGACCCGGGCCGGTGCGGTGAACTCGTGGGCGTGGACCGACGAGACGCTCATGTTCGCCGATGGCTGGCTGGCGCTGGCCGGGCCGAACGGATCCGGTAAGTCCTTGACCGCCTCGATGCTGGTCACCGTACTGCTCGACGGCGAGGTGTCGCAGAAGGCGCTGTCGGTGTCTGGTGAGGCCGTCGGCACGCTGATCGACCGGCACACCGACCGCAACGCGAAGGAGGACCGCACCGGAGCGTGGTGGCTGGAGTACGGCTACCGCGACAGCGGCACGGGTGACGTTCGCTACCTGACGACCGGCTTGTGGCTGCGCTCGCAGAGCAGCGGCATGCAGAAGGCGTTCTTCATCATGCCGGGCCGCGTCGGCACCGACCTCTTCCTCGCCCAGCAGCGGGATCCGGTAGCGATTGAAGGGCTCGCTGAACAGGTCGCCACCGCGAATGGCCGCCTGTTCACCTCCCACGACCGCCTCACCTCCAAGGTCCGAGACCTTGTGAACCTTGCCGAGGAGAACCAGTACCGCGACGCGATCCGTACGACGTTGTTCGCGCCGTTGGACTCGGTGCAGTTCGACGCTCTCGTTGGAGTGTTGCGCAGCCTGCGCAGCGTCCGCACCGCAGAGGCGATCTCCCCGAATCAGATGCGCGCGGTGCTGACCGAGGCGCTCCCGGCGCTGGATCCTCGCGCGTTGCAGTTCATCGCCGACACCATGGAACGCATCGCCGACCTCGAGGCACAACTGAAGCAAGCCCGTGCCGAGATTCGGCAGCTAGAACAATCGGAGCAGCAATACCAGCGCTACATCGACGCGATCATCGCCGAGGAGGCCGCCCGCCTGGCGAATGCCCAGACCGTTTTCGACGACCACGCCCGCGAGGCGCGCACCGCGGAGCAGCAGTTGGCGGAGGCGCAGGCACAGGCTGCGCGTGTGCAGGCCCGGCGCGAGGAACTGCGCGGCGAGATCGCCGGTGTCCGCGGCCGGCTGCAGGCCGCCGAGGACGCGCTGCGTGACCATGCCGGCGCCGAGCTTCCGCATCTCGAAGAACGCCTCACTGATCTACGCAAGCAGCAATCCGAGCTGGAAGCAGCCGGCCTGGACTTGCAGGAAGAGTCGCAACACGCCGCACAGCAAGCGGCGGAGTCCGCAGATCAGGTCCGCAACAGTCAGCGCCATCTGACGGGGATCGGCTCGCGGCTACGCGCGACAGCCGCCGACGTCGGGGCGCACGCATTCGTCGATCGTCTCACCGAGGTCACCGAACAGGTCACGGCAGACAACAGCCTCGACCAGGACCCACCCAAGGCTGACCTCGCCCAGATCGCCGAAACACCACGCGGCTGGATCGAGACGCGCACGACAACCCTCAACGGCATCGACACCACGCTGCACGAGCACGACTTGGCACAGATCGAACAACGAGCCGAGGCTGGGCATCTCCGCACCGCCGAGGAGGCCCACGATCGTGCCGCCGACCGTGCCGGCGATGCCCGCGCCGAACGTCGTACCGCCGAGCAGGACCTCCTCGACGAATTGGACCGGTGGGACAGCCGCCGGGCCCAGCTTCCGTCCGTCCCGGCGGACCTGACGACTGATGCCGAGGACCGAATCGACCCCGACCGGTTGGTTGCCTGGCTGCATGAGGCCGGGACCGCCACACGGGAACGGATCGCCCTGGCAGCCCGGGAACAGGACGTCGTGCACGGCACCCGCCTCGTGCACATTGCCGAGGGTGCGGCACACCGGGCCGCGCAGGCTCGGGGTAAGGCCGAACAAGTCGCCGATCAGGCCCAACGTGACCTGGAGGACGCGCAGGCGCAGGCCGACCTCGACCGTACGGCCGTCAACGAACAGGCACGCCAGGCCCGAGCCGACCATGACGCCGCCGTGGACGCTGCCCACGCCATCACCGCGACAGCTGAGCAAGCTCTGGTGGACGGCCGCGTGGACGCCACCAAGGCAGCAACCGAGTGGAGCCGTCAGGTGGCCGGGTGGCGCGCCGGGCTCGTCCACCTCGACGGCCGAACGGTGTACCTGCCCGACGATCCGGACGCTATCGATCTGCGGCAGCCGTTCCTCGATCTGGAACGGGCCCACTCGGCGGCCATCAGCGGTCTGCAAGGCGCGATCGCCGAGGCAGGGCGTGCCGTCGATGATGCGAGGCAACGAGTCACCGGGATCGAGGACGAGCTCGAACAGGCCCGGCAACAGCTGCCGGTGCCGCAAGCGCCGCCGTGGCGGGCGCCGCGCGATCCGGGCCGTGGCGTGCCGTTGTGGGCCGCCGTTGCTTTCGCCGAGCACGTCAGCGCCGAGCAGGCCGACCGTATCGAAGGTGCCCTGCTGACCGCGGGCCTGCTCGATGCGATGATCACCGGCGACCGCCTGGTCGGCAACGGTGACCTGGTGCTCGCCGGCGACCGTCCCGCGGCCGGGCAGAGCCTCGCCGACACTCTCGTTGCGGAGAACGGCTCGGGCGCCGACCCGCGGCACGTCGAATGGCTGCTGCAGGCCGTCGCCATCGACCTGGCCGGCAGCGACCTCAGCATCGGGCACCTGCGCACCGGCAACGTGATCGCATCGGCTCCGCCAAACTACCGAGCCACGTTCATCGGCCGGACCGCCCGCGAACGCGCCCGGCTCGCGCTCGTCGCCGACCTCGAACAGCGACTGGCCAACGTGCGCCACGACCTCGATGCCGAGGAGCAACGCGTTGAACACCTTGAAGCCGCTGTCCGCGCGTCCCGCCGGGAGCGGGATGACTTCCCGCCCGCCGACCTGGTTGCCGTGGCACGCGAGCAGGTCAGCCAACTGCAGCTCGGCGTCGCGAAAGCTCAACAGCAAACCACGCAGGCACTGGCCACCGCCGCAGCGCAGCTCACCGGCCTGCTCGCCGAGTTCGACGCTGTCCGCAACGCCATAGACCGGACGGTGGAGACCGCCCGCCGACGGCTTGAGGAGGCGTCCGGCGCACTAGGACGATCCCGGCAATCCGAGTCCGACGCCGGCGATGCCCTGATCGCCGCGCGGGAGGAGCTGGCGGAAGCCACCGAGCGGCGGAACGAGGCCCGAACGGCTCAGCAACTGTGCGCCGCCGAGGAACAGCGATTCCCCGACGTGGAGCAGTTGCGCCGCACCACCCGTGATGAGGACGCCGCCGAACGGGACGAGGCCGCCGCCCGCGCCTCGGTCGACGAGCACCGCCGCCGGCACCAGCAAGCCAGCGACCGCGTCCGCACGGCGCTGCGCGCACTGCATACCGCCGCCACGCTGCCCGACGGCGCCATCCTGCCAACCGACCGAGAAGTGCTACGGCGGCACCGGAACCTGGTCGCTACCCTGCTGCAGCAGATCGAGGCCTGGCAGAGCGCCGGGCAGCGAACCCTCGACTTGCTCGCAACAGCCCAGCGCGAGCAGCGGACAGCGGACCGGGTCGCCATCCGGTTCCAGAAAGCGGTCGCCGCCGCGGACCAGGTCCGGCTCACCGCCGAGGAATTGGACGCCCGGATGGAGCAGACCCGAGCGCTGTACGGGGCGGAATATGCCGAGCTACGCCAGACGAAAGACAGTCTCGCCGACGAACTGACCGACAAACTGGCCGAGGTCGAGCGACGCGAGGCCGAGTTCCGCACGCACGACAATGCTGCGGTCGCCGCCACCACCACGCTCGACAAGATCGCGCCACGTCGTCGAGAGGCCGACCAGCACCGCACCGACTGCTTCGGTCGGATGTGCCTGCTGATCACCCACGGCTTCGCCGAAGTGCCGGAAACCCTGCCGCGTGATAGCGACAACCGGCCGGCCAACCTGACCGCCGCACTCACCTGGTCGCGTCAACTGCTCGCCGGCAAACCCACCACCAGCGCCCGGCTGGACACCCTGAGGATCGCTCGGGAACGGGTGCAAAAGCAGCTCGAAAGCACGATGCGGTCCGTCAACCAGGCCCTCGCAGAGTTCGATCAGCAGCTCGACAGCACCACCCTCGAGGGCACCGAGTGGCGGCGCATCACGCTCGCCGCACCCAACGCCGCCGTCGGCGAGGATCTGCGGCAAGCCGCCGAGACACTCCGCGCGACAGCCGAAGGCCTCGAACGAGATCTGCGCCAGGACGTCAAAGCGACTCTCAAGACGTCGATGTTCACCCAGCTGCGGCGTGACATCCAGACCCGCCGCGAGGCGGCAAGGGAACTTGTCCGACAGATCCGGGCCACACTCGAGAACGTCCGGACCGGTGTGGCCCGCGTCGGCGTGCAGGTCGACTGGAAGGTCCGCGACGATGGCAACTCCCAGCAAATGGTCACCCTGCTCAAAGCGCCGCCCTCCGACGAGGTCTTCGATCAGATGTACGAGATCCTGCGGGAACGGATGGAGGACGCCGGCGAGGAAACCTGGACCGACCGGGTCGCCCACACCTTCGACTACCGCTCCTGGCACCACTGGGAGATCAGCGTCACGCACAGCAGCTTCGGTGCCGACCAGTTCAAGCCGGTAAACGCCCGATCCAACCCGCTCAAAGGCCTGTCCACCGGCGAATCCCGACTCGCCACGATGCTCCCGCTGCTGGCCGCCGCCTGGTCGATGTACTCCGGCAACACCTACCAGGGACCTCGCCTGCTATCCATCGACGAGATCGACGCTGCCTTCGACGACCGCAACCTGCGCCAGATCCTCAACCTGCTGCGAACCTGGAATTTCGACGTCCTCGCGACCACACCCACCATCGCCCCGCTGATCAAACGCGAAGCTCAGCACATCGTCGTGCACGAAGTCATCACCGACGGCCGGCACCGCGTCACCGTCCCGTGGTTGTGGAAGGGCAGCGGGGAACCGACACCCCTACCCCTCGCCGCACCTACCGCAGACACGACTTCGGCCGGACACTGAACGATGCCGGCTGACCTCACCTACCTGGCGGAAGACGTCGACCTTCATCCGCTGTGGCGCGCCGTCCACGGACGTCTCTGCGCCGGCACCCGCCCCGAGGCGATCAACACGGTTCGGGTCCTGGCACTGAGCACAGCCGGTATCGCGCAACTGCGGACCTGGCTCGACACCTCCACACGCCGGCGCCGCGGCACATCCGCCGTCACCGTGTCCAGCAATACCGCCACAGTCCCACTGCGAGAACTCCTCGCCGTGCTCGACATCGATCGGGCAACGCTCATCGCACTGGTCGAAAAAGCGGTGGGGGAACCGGTCATCGACCGTAGCGCCACTACGCTGGCCGCGGCGGACCGTCGTGCGCAGCTGTGGCAGTACGCGACCGAGGAGCTTCCCGACCTGCCGCAGCTCGTCGCCCGCATGCGGGTCACCGGCGTCGGCGAGGACGATACCGAGATCCGGCACAGCATCGCCGCGCTCGCCGCAGCCCTGCGACGCATTCCAGCCCGGCCACCGGTACCTCTGGCGAAGCTCGCCCACGACATCACCGGCGACCCGCACTACTTCGACCTGACCACCCTCAACGGCAGCCGCCTCGTGGCTGCGGTCGCCGAACGCACCGGCCAAACCGAGCCGGATCGGCCGGATCTTGTGCGCGCGCTGCTGGCCACCGTCGGTGTCATCGCCGACCGGCTCTCCGCGACCGTCCTGCTCTTCAACGTCGACGTTGTCGGCCACGGACCGATCGACCGGCGACTGCGTGATTCACCGGCCCCGGTGGCGCTCACCCTGCTCGACCTCGTACACCATCCGCCCGTTCTCGCGCCGCAAACCCTGACGGTCGTGGAGAACCCGTCGGTCATGGAGATCGCTTTCACTGCCGGAGTGCGGCAACCGATCGCCTGCACCAGCGGCCAGTTACGCGCGATCGATCATGTGCTATTTCAACTCGCTGTCGCGCACGGCGTGCGTCTGCGATATGCCGGGGACATCGACACCGCCGGCAGGCAGATCGCGGCGGTCGTCGCATCGACCTATGGCGCCGAACTTGTCGCGATGGACGACGACACCGCCTCCGAAGCTCGACATCACCCGCCGCCTACACCCCGGCCCAGGCTGCGCGAAGGTGAGCCGCCCAATGCGCTCGCTGTCGCAACGGCCGCGGTCTACCAGGAACACGACGCCCTTCTCGCGCGAATCCTCAGTGCTCACCCGCGCTGAAACCCGCACGACCCGGCCTCCCGGATCGGCAGTGATCGTGCCGCCCTGGCTGTCAGCCTTCGCATGGCGGCTAAGAAGGAGCCGACGCCTACCCGACAGATTCGGATCGGCTGCTGCTGATGGACCTCGATCCGAGCGTGGTGTTGCTCTGGCTCCCTGGCGAATGGATTGCGGGTGCTGTCTCAGCCAGTCTGGTTCGGCTTCACCGTCTTGAGAGGTTGACCATGCCTGAGTGGTCAGCCATTTCTGGTAGCTTCTGGAGATCAACGACCGGCGTCAGCCCCGCCTGCACAACAGCGGCCTCGACATGCACGACACCCGGAGAGCCCGGCGGAGGACTCTGTGAACAAGACCGATCTCATGACGAAGGCGCCTTCGATCGCGGCCGCCATGGCCGCCGCCGATGTGAGCCCCGACATACAGCTGACCCAGACCCGCTACCGGGCCGCACTCGTCTCCGGCTGGGGCATCCCAGCCGGAGCATCGGTCCTGGAAATCGGCTGCGGACAGGGCGACATGACGGCCGTCCTGGCCGAGGCCGTCGGCCCGCAGGGCCGCGTGGTCGCCGTCGACATCGCCGATCCGTCGTACGGCACCCCAATCACCTTGGGCCAGTCGGCAGAGCACCTCAAGACGACACCACTGGGCTCCCGCATCGAATTCCACTTCAGCCTGGACATCCTCGACGAGGCGGTCACTTTCCCCAGCGGCGGGTTCGACTACGCCGTCCTGGCACACTGCTCCTGGTACTTCGCCTCCCTGGACCAGCTGCGGGAGAGCCTTGCCCGGATCCGCCGGTGGGCACGGACCCTGTGCTTCACCGAGTGGGACCTCGCACCCAGCTCGGCCGACCAACTGCCCCACCTGCTGGCCGTCCTAATCCAGGGCCAGTTCGAGGCGAGCGGGTCGCGGAGCGGAGGCAATGTGCGCACGCCGTTCTCGCACGAAAGTCTGCTCCGGATTCTCCCGACGGCAGGCTGGCGCCCCGTCCCGGGACAGGCCGTGGACACCGCCTCCCTACAGGACGGCGACTGGGAGGTGAACGCCTGCCTGACACTGCTCGACGATGTCGACCGGATGGCTGAGCTGCCGCAAGCGGTACGGGACCTGATACAAAGCCAGGCGGATGTGCTCCGGTCCCTGGCGAAGGACCGTGGGAACACGCCACTGCCGGCCTACTCGCTGACCACCTCTTGAACAGACCCGGGACACCGGTCCGGGGCCACGACCCGCCTGACCGGCACGACACGGCCGCCAACGGCCACTGACGCGCGCCAACGCACTTGAGGCGGATGCCGGCGGCATGACGTGATGCTGTACGGTGCCAGAACCCGACGCACAGGCCGTGGGCTGGCGTTTCGCGGACTGCCGCATGATCGCGTTCATGGCTGTCAAATTGCTGTATCTGATCATGGTCGGGGTGTTCGGCTGGCTCGCTCTCCTTACCAAAGGCGACGCCGCGAAGACCGCAGAGCTGCTGGTACTGCGGCATGAAGTTGCCGTGTTGCGCCGCCAGGTCGGTCGGGCGAGGCCGTCCTGGCCGGATCGAGCCGTGCTGTCCGCGCTGAACAGGCCGCTGCCCCACACGCTGCGTGAGCACCGGATCGTCACCCCCGCCACGCTGCTGACCTGGCACCGCCGTCTGGTGAAACGGCACTGGACCTATCCGAACCGGACGGGCCGCCCGCCGGTCAGCGACGACACCCGGGATCTCGTCATGCGGTTGGCCCGGGACAATCCGGGCTGGGGACATCGCCGGATCCAAGGCGAACTCGTCGGGCTCGGCCACCGGGCCGGTGCTGGCACGATCCGCCGAATCCTTGCCACTACCAGGATCGGCCCGGCCCCGCGAGGCGTCGACACGTCGTGGCGGACGTTCCTTCCTGCCCAGGCAGCTGGCCTGCTCGCGGTCGACTTCTTCCACCTCGACACCATCACCCTGCGCGGACTGTACGTCCTGTTCGTGGTGGAGGTCGCCACCCGTCGGGTGCACGTCCTCGGCTTCACCGAACACCCGACCGCAGCCTGGACCAGCCAGCAGGCCCGCAACCTGGTCATGGCCCTCGGCGATCGGATCACGGCATTCCGGTTCCTCATCCGTGACCGCGACGCGAAGTTCACCCAGTCCTTTGACGCGGTGTTCGCCGCCGACGGCGTCAACGTGGTCAAGATTCCTCCACGGACTCCGCAGGCCAACTGCTACGCGGAACGGTTCATCCGCAGCGTCCGTTCCGAGTGCACGGACCGGATCCTGATCTACAACGAGCAGCACGCCTGCAGGGCCCACGACGAATATGCCGCCCACTTCAACGGGCACCGTCCACACCAGAGCCTGGCCCAACGCCTGCCGGACCATGACCCGGCCCTCGTCGTCCCGATCAACGCCCCGCTACGGCGACGACGGATCCTCGGCGGCGTGATCAACGAGTACCGGCGAGCGGCCTGACCTGAAGCAACGAATCCCGAGTTCAACGGCGGTGCATCGAGTTCTGGCACGGTACAGGTTTCGCCCTGGCGCAGGAGCACGTCGCGGGGTTCGAAGCGTACGGGGATTGCGGTGTGCTGCACCCGGTGCCACTCGTCCTGTGGGATGAGCAAAGAGTCCGGACACACCGTGGTCGTGCATGCACCGAATGTATCGCCGGCGGGTGACGGAGGTGAACCGGTAGCGCTACCCGGGCATCACCCGGTCCGCATCGTCACCATTCGCGACGTCGCCACGCTGGCCCGGGAAATGCTCATTGCCGCAGATTCCGCGGGGTCGGCACAGCGAGACCGCCGGCCACCAGCGGTCCGGGCGCCGGCCGCCAGTGCGGTGTCCATTAACGTTGGCCGGGTTGGTGGTGGCCGGGAAAGTGTCGTACGGGTGGTGTTGAGTCCCGGGTGTGCCTCGTCGTCGTGCTTCTGCCGCGCCGGCGGTGGTGTATCGGACGGCTCGGGTGGGGTTGCGGGTGACGTCGGGTCAGCGGCGGCGGTGTTTCGGTCTGCTGTGTTCGGCTGGTGACGTCTGGGCCTGTGTGCTGGAGGTCAACGCCTGGCGACGTCGCCGTCAGGACACGCCGTTGGTGGGTTATCAGGAGTTGTGCCGCGAGTTGGCGGTGTCTGGTCCGGGGACGTTCGGTGGCCTGGATTCGACGGGTGCCCGGTCGGTGTTGCGTCGGTTTTCGGATGCTTGGTTCGCGGCGGCGAAACGCCGCAAGGCCGGCGACGCCGCAGTCCGGTTTCCGCGTCGGCGGCGTGCTCTGATGCCGGTGCGGTGGTATCACGGCACGTTCAGCATCACCGACCGGCGGGTGCGGATTCCGTGTGCGAAAGGCAGCCCCGGGTTGGAGGTGCGGCTGGCACGCGACCTGCCCTACCCGGTCGAGCAGGTTCGGTCGATCACCCTGCTGTGTGAGGGCGGCCGGCTGTTCCTCGACGTGACCGCCGAGATTCCGGTGACCGTCTATCCGCCCGGGGAAGAGCCGGTCCCGGGCCGGGTGGCCGGTGTGGATCTCGGGATCATCCATCCGTACGCGGTGGCCGGCTCCGACGGGCAGGGGCTGCTGGTGTCCGGTCGGGCGATCCGTGCCGAGCATCGGATGCACCTGGCCGACACGAAAGCCCGCCGCCGGGCGGTCGCCCGCCGCGCCCCGAAACCGGGGCAGAAGGGTTCCCGGCGGTGGCGACGCTACCGCCGCCGGGCCCGACAGATCGAGGGCCGGCATCGGCGGCGGGTCCGGCAGGCCTATCACGAAGCCGCGAAGACCGTGATCGGCTGGGCCGTCCAGCAGCGGATCGGGGTGCTGCACGTCGGCGACCCCCGAGGCGTCCTCGACCTGCCAGCGGGACGGCGGCACAACCTGCGGCTGCGGCAGTGGCAGATCGGCCGCGCGATCCAGATCCTCACTGACAAGGCCACCCTCGCCGGCGTCACCGTCCACCTTGTTGATGAGCGTGGCACCTCGTCGACCTGCCCCACCTGCCACCGGCGGGTACCAAAACCACGAGGGCGGGTCTTCACCTGCCCGCACTGCGGATACACCGGGCACCGCGACCTGACCGCGGCCGCCACCATCGCCACCCGGGCACCGGGCGGGGGACCCACCACCACGACAGCACCCGTCGTGCTGCCGCAGGTGGTCACGCACCGTCGAGCCGGCCGACACCTCCCCGGTGCCGGCCAGTCCCGACGTGACCCCCGCCGCCCACCCAGGCGACGCGACGGGTCAGTTGGCCAGCGGTGGCCCGCCCCACCACCAGACGGTGGGGAGTCGCTCGCCCATCACAGCGAGGATCCACAACACCCACCAGAAACCCGGTGAACGTTAGTGGACACCGCACTAGGTACGCGGGACGAAGCGGGCGCGCAGGCCCGCCGGGGCGAGCCGGCCGAGGAACCTCGGGGTCGCCGTCGTGGCGTTCGGCGACTCGACGGTGAACCGTTGCGCCAGGCGGGAGGTGGCGAGGGTGAGCTGCCGCAGCGCCAGCGTCGAGCCCAGGCAGACCCGGGGACCGGCCCCGAACGGCAGGTACGCCCGCCCCGGCACCGGGCAGCCTGGTGCCCACCGGCCGGGGTCGAACTCGTCGGGTCGCGACCACCACCGGGGGTCCCGCTGGATCAGGTACGGATTTAGCAGCGCCTCGTCTCCGGGGCGCAGCGACCACCCGCCGACGGTGGCGTCGGCGTGGGCGGTACGGGTCATCAGCCATACCGGCGGGTAGAGCCGGAGCACTTCCCGGACCACGGCCTCGGCCAACGGGAGCCGCGCGGTCGGCGGGGCGTCGCCGTCGGCCGGGCCGCCCGGCTCGGCGCGCAGGTCGGCGAGGAGCCGGGGGCGCAGGGCGAGTTCCCGGACGACGGAGACCAGGGCGGCGGCGGGAATGCCGTGGCCGCCCATCAGGATGCCGCGCAGCGTCGCGGTCACCGTGTGGTCGGACAGCGGCGGATCGACCGCCAATAGCAGGGCGAGCAGGTCGCGCTCCGGCGGCCCGGAGGCAGCGCGACGGCGGCGGACGATCCCGGTCAGCGTCTCGACCGTACGCCGGTGCACGCGGAAGAAGCGGCGGTGCCGGGGGAGCGGGAACCACGCGGGGAACTGGAACGACGTTGCGGTGAAGGGTGCGGTGACGTCGAGGTTCTCGGCGAGCAGTGCGGGGATCCCGGCGGCGTCCGCGCCGAAGCAGTAGTCCGCGACGGCGTGGGCGGTGAAGTCGCGCATCACGGTCAGGACGTCGACTTCACGGCCGGCGGTGGCGTCGGTGACGGTGTCGAACAACTCGACGGTACGGCGGTCGGCCGCGCCGGCGGCGGCCCGGTTCAGCCCCGGCCAGACGGTACGGCGGGCCGACATCCAGGCGTCGGCCTCCTCGGCGGCCCGGTCGACGTCGGGTCGGTTGCCGAACGGGGCGAGTTCGGTGACGAAGCTGTGGTTGGTGCGGGCGAGCACCTCGTGGGCCAGGTCCGGGTCGGCGACGAAGACCGTCCGCTCGTCGAAGGAGAAGACGTCGCCGTACTCGCGGTGGCAGCGGCGTAGGAAGCCGATCCGGTCGGCGTCGTACTCGGTGGTGTTGCCGGTCAGCCAGTGCCCGCGCGGGCCCGGCGGCCGGCCGGGTCGCTCGCCGTCTGCCATCCGCTCCCCCGGGAAGAAGAACACAGGACCCCGGGGCCGGGGTCCTGTGCGCGTGTCGTCTACGGTCGCTGACGGACGTGGTGACGGGTACGGCTCACTGGTAGTTGTAGAACCAGTACGGGTAGCGCCCGCTGACCCGCGTGCGGCCGGTCATCCAGGCCGCCGCGTAACGCAGTTTCCGCGCCATGGTTCACCTCCCCGATCGATCGATGACGATCTCGTCGGCGAGATCGTGTCACGGCGAGAACGCATGGCGCAACGGCCGCCGGCCGGGCGTCGGGGCGGTACCGGAACCGGCTCGACGCGGACCCCGACGTGACCGGCCCTGACCAGCGACGACGGTGCCGCGCCCCGGAGCAGCGGGGCGCTATCCGTTGATTCGGGTAATGTTCCGGATCTTGCTCGCCGCGTCCAAGGCGGCCACCTTGTACGCCTCGGCCAGGGCCGGGTAGTTGAACACCGCGTCGACCAGGTAGTTCGATCGTGCCGCAGCCCACCACCGCTTGTCCGATGGACGATCTCGGTGGCGCCGGCTCCCGACTGGGACGACGTAGCGGCGGCCCGCTCGAATCACCGACAGGGCGGCGATGTCCATTACTCGATCTTGGGACGCGCTGCCGAGGGAGCATTCCTCGCGACCACGAAGCCCGACTTGACAACTCCGCCAGCATGATCACTTCCGCATGATCGACAACCTCGGTCCCCCGACCGGTGCAGACGTGTCCCAATAGGGACCTTCGCTACAGGCACCGTCACAGTTCTGACCGCGGGACGGCAAGCGGCTGCACGACGCGGTGTTGGTCAACACCGAGGCAAAGTTGCGGCAGGTGTTCGACAAGCTCGCCCGCCACGGCCGGGTCCTCGTGGTGGTCGACCAGCCCGCCTCCATCGGCGCCCTGCCGGTCGCGGTCGCCCGGGCCTGCGGTCATCAGGCGGCCTGCCTGCCCGGACTGGCGATGCGTCGGATCGCCGACCAGCACCCCGGTAGTGCGAAGACCGACGCCCGTGACGCCTACGTGATCGCCGACGCCGCCCGCACCCTGCCACACACGCTGCGCCGCGTCGACGCCGGCGACGAAGCCCTCGCCGAGCTCGAAGTCCTCGTCGGCTTCGACGACGACCTGGCCGGCGAGGCCACCCGGCTGACCAACCGCATCCGCGGCCTGCTCACCCAGATCCACCCGGCCCTGGAACGAGCACTGGGCAAGGAACATCCAGCACAAGGCCGTTCTCGAGCTGCTGTCACGCTGCGGCGGCCCTGCCGGGCTACGCAAAGCCGGCCGCCGCAAGCTCACCTCGATCGCGAACAAGAACGCACCCCGCATGGGCGAGCGCCTCGTCGAGCGCATCATGGCCGCTCTCGACGAGCAGACCGTGATCGTTCCCGGCACCGTCGCGGCAGAGACGATCCTGCCGCGGCTGACCGACAGCCTGCACGACGTGCTCCAGCAGCGTGACCAGGTCGCCGACGAGGTGGACAGGATGCTCGATGCGCACCCTCTCGCCGAGGTCCTGACCTCGATGCCCGGCATCGGCGTCAGGACCGCCGCCCGCATCCTGCTCGAAGTCGGCGACGGCAGCTCGTTCGCCAGCCCAGGACACCTGGCCGCCTACGCCGGCCTGGCCCCGGTCACCCGCCGCTGCGGCAGCTCGATCCGCGGCGAGCACCCCGCCCGGGGCGGCAACAAACAGCTCAAACGCGCCTTCTTCCTCGCCGCGTTCGCCGCCCTGGCCGACCCGGTCAGCCGCGCCTACTACGACCGCAAACGGGCCCAAGGCAAAAGACACAACGCCGCCCTGATCTGCCTGGCCCGCCGCCGCTGCGACGTCCTGTTCGCCATGCTCCGCGACAAGATCTCCTACCAGCCCCGGCCACTGCCGGCCCTAGCATCAGCGACGTGATGGACCTGGACCTCGACGACTTCGCCGATGCCGTCACCGCCCGCGCCAGCCAATGGAGCAGCGCAGGCGTGCAATGAGAACTGCACCGCGGACCCACCCGCGACAAGTCAGCGGCCTGGCTCCTCTGCACCACCACCGACCACGAGGCCCAACTGACCGTCTGGACCAGCGGCGAAGCCGAACTCGACCTCGCCCAGATCTCCACAGGCACCGTCACCAGCACCCACTACGAAATGTCCACCACCGCCGACCTCACCGCCTGCCTCGACGACCTCACCCACCGGTTAACGTCGGCCCCTTCCGGGACTTGACCAAACCCATAGGGACACCCCCCGTTACCGGCGTTCCGGCTACGGGCTTCTGATCTGAAGATAGACCCGGGTGAGGTTGGCCTCGACGGTCTTCGGACTGATGAGCAGGCGCGGGATGCGCCGGAGGCCGTGCAGTGCGTACAGTTCCGGGTCGGACTTGGGGTGGGCCGGGTAGATCCGGCGCAGGGAACGGGACGAGACAGCGACGGCATGGCGGCGGACAAAATTGCGGAAACCGGTCAATACGGCATTGACCCGACCCGGCTGGAGACCTGTCTCAGCGTCTTTGAGGCGTTGGAGGACCTGCCTCCCGATCACCCCGACGTGGTGCGGGTGCAGCGGGCCACCGCGAAGCTCTACAAAATGATCAAGCAGCGGCGACGTGAGGAACGGCGGGATGCCGTAGCGGCGGCCGACCGCGCGGTAACGGCGGCCACCGCCACCGGCGCCCCGGGCCGGATCGACGATGAGACCCAGGGCAATCCGCTCGCCTCCCCGACCGTGGGTGCCACGGCCGGCTTCCTGCACAATCCGCGCGGCTGCTACGTCTGCAAGCAGCGCTACCGCGAGGTGGACGCGTTCTACCATCAGCTCTGCCCGCCGTGCGCCGCGCTCAACCGGGAGCGCCGCAACGCCCGCACCGATCTGACCGGCCGGCGCGCGCTACTCACCGGCGGCCGGGCGAAAATCGGCATGTACATCGCGCTGCGGCTGCTGCGCGACGGCGCGCACACCACGGTGACCACACGGTTTCCCCACGACGCCGTCCGCCGATTCGCCGCGATGCCCGACAGCGGGGACTGGCTCCACCGCCTGCGGATCGTCGGGATCGACCTGCGCGACCCCGCCCAGGTGATCGCCCTCGCTGACTCGGTCAGCGGCCAAGGACCACTCGACATCCTGATCAACAACGCGGCGCAAACCGTCCGCCGCACGCCCGAGGCGTACGCGCAACTCGTCGCCGCGGAGGCGGCGGCCCTGCCGGACGGCCCGCTGCCGGAGATGATCACGTTCGCCAAACCGGACGGCCGGGGCGACCCGGCGGGCAGGCTGATCGCCCCGCCGAAGTCGCCTGCGATCACTCCGGACGAGCTCACCGCGCTGGCGCTGACCAGCGGCTCCGCCTCGCCGGAACGGATCGCGGCGGCCAGCGCCATCGACGCCGGCGGTCTGGTGCCGGACCTCGACCCGGTCAACAGTTGGGTGCAGCGGGTGCACGAGGTGAACCCGGTCGAGCTGCTCGAAGTGCAGCTGTGCAACGTGACTGCGCCGTTCGTGCTGGTCAGCCGGCTGCGACCGGCGATGGCCGAGGCGGCCGCCCGCCGCAAGTACGTAGTGAACGTGTCGGCGATGGAGGGCCAGTTCGCCCGCGGCTACAAGGGGCCAGGGCACCCGCACACCAACATGGCCAAGGCCGCGCTGAACATGCTGACCCGGACCAGCGCCCAGGAGATGCTGACCGACGGCATCCTCATGACCAGCGTCGACACCGGCTGGATCACCGACGAGCGGCCCCACCCGACGAAGATGCGGCTTGCGGACGCCGGCTTCCACGCCCCGCTGGACCTGGTCGACGGCGCGGCCCGGGTCTACGACCCGATCGTCCGCGGCGAACAGGGCGAAGACCTATACGGCTGCTTCCTCAAGGACTACACACCCTGCGCCTGGTGATCGGCGCGCCCTGTACCGTGCCAAAACTCGCTCAACGCGGTGGCTTGGCATTTCGAAGATCGTTAGCCTCAGCCCTTCGTTAACGGCTGTCCATGGGCTGGGCTGGAAACGCAGAAGTGCCTTCTGATCTGGGAAAATAGGGCTTGTCGAGAGTCCTGATCATCCCGTCACGGAAGGCACCTGCAGGGTGCAGGCTACCCCAACACGTCCAAAGATCGTGGTCACCGGTGACGGGCGGGGCGTGGTCAACCACGCCGGTGCCCGACTGCTGGCCGATCTCGCGGACGCAACCGGTCTGACCAGCGCGT
Source organism: Micromonospora sp. NPDC051296 (assembly GCF_040682255.1). Taxonomy (NCBI): domain Bacteria; kingdom Bacillati; phylum Actinomycetota; class Actinomycetes; order Micromonosporales; family Micromonosporaceae; genus Micromonospora; species Micromonospora sp. NPDC051296. The sequence continues at coordinate 64,014 of NZ_JBFBAO010000001.1, forward strand.
TCAGCCAGGCCCTCGCCGGGCTGCGGCAGCGGCAGCGGCAGCGGCAGCGCGGACACTCGATCTATACGCCCGCCACTACAACGGGCGGCGTCCGCATCGGGCGCAGCAGTTGCGGCCCCCACGCTCCGACCGGCCCGTCGTTGACCTGACTCACCAAGGGATCAAACGCCGGCCCGTCCCCGGCGGGCTGATCAACGAGTACGAACGAGCCGCATAAAAGGCCCAGCTCAGAGCGTGTTTGAGATGGGGTTGGTCAGGGCCAGGTCAAGGTGCGGCGGGGTTGTCGGCGGGCGGGTTGGCCGCGGGTGATGCGGCGGCTCATGCCGGCGATTGCGGCCCAGCGGATGATGGCTTCGGAGACTTCGGGGTGGCGTTCGTAGTCGCGGGCGAGTCGGCGGCAGTTGGTGAACCAGGCCAGGGTCCGCTCGACCACCCACCGTTGCGGGTGCACGGCGAATCCGCGCTGGTCGGCGGGTTTGCGGACGATCTCGACGGTGGTGCGCAGGATGTCGCGTGCCCAGTCGACGAGTCGGCCGGTGAAGCCCTGGTCGGCGAAGACATGCCGGATCGGTGTGGCCAGGTACGCGCTGAGCAGTGCAGTTTTGGCGCCGTCGCGGTCCTGCCAACTCGCCGCGAGGACGGTCACGGTGATCAGCAGTCCCAGGGTGTCGGTGACGATGAACCGCTTCCGTCCGTTGATCTTCTTGCCCGCGTCGTAGCCCCGGCTGTCCCGGCCGACGGTGTCGGCGCCCTTCACGCTCTGGGAATCGATGATCCCCGCGGACGGCTGCGGGTCACGGCCCTGCTGCACCCGGGCCTTGAGCCGCAGCGTGTGCATGAGTTTCTCGGTGACGCCAGCTTCTTCCCACCGAGTGAAGTACCAGTACACCGTCTGCCACGGCGGCAGATCCGCCGGCAGGTACCGCCACGGACATCCGGACCGCACCACGTACAGGATCGCATTGACGATCTCCCGCCGCGGATGCTTCTCCCTGCGGCCGTCCGTGTTCGGCTCCGGCAACAGCGGCTCGATCAGCGCCCACTGGGCGTCAGTCAGGTCAGACGGGTAGCCACGGCGCCTAGACACCGGGCCGCCCTGCCCGTCGATCTGGTGGATGTCATGCCGCCACACCGTCCACAGCAGACCTTCTCAAACACGCTCTTACTGGGCGTTTTGATCTTGTCTGCATGGGATTGGCGGCATTCGGCCCGCCGTCTGCCAGGCCAGCAGAGCCGACGACTCGTGGCTATCGGCACTATTTGC
>NZ_JBFBAO010000002.1:0-57274 GCF_040682255.1 Micromonospora sp. NPDC051296
GCGTCGACATCCCCACCGGCGTGGTGACCACCCTGCTCGGCGCCGCCATCCTCATCTGGCTGGCCCGCCGGCACCGCGACGCCGGCCCCACCCGCGAGATCGGCACGCCGAGCGGCTCGGGCTCCATGCGCCCACCTTCCTCCGACGGCGGGTCTGGCTGATGATGGATGAACTGGCCAGCGATGCGCTGGCAGAAGTTGGCGTACTCCCGAGTGTGCAGGAGGAACGCGTGCCAGCCGATGTCCACCAGGTCGCTCGGGCCGAGCGGCTCGGTGGCGGTGGCGCAGGCGGCAAGGAAGGCGAGCGCCTGATCCATGATCCTGGCCGGGAGGTCGGCGGCCAGCTCGGGGTGGTCGCGGGCGATGCGGGCGGTCAGCTGGGCGAACAGCTCATCGGAGACGAGCGCCCGGCCGGCGCTGACCCGGTCGATGGTGAGCATCCTGCTCCTTCCGTCAGCGGTGCGTTGCCTTGCATGCAGGCTGCGCACCACCGACCGCCGACCGCATGACGCTGCGAGAATCGTCGATATGCGCGGCGCGTATACCGCGAGCCCGCAGAACGGTTTGAATGGATAGGCTCGACTGAGCACCATCGACACAGCCCCCGCGAATGGCGAGGTTGCCGGTGACACGTGCGAACTGCCCCCGCTGCGGGGGACGCCTTGCCCGCGACAACGACAGCGGACGCTGCGCGCCCTGCCAGGCCGCCGAACGCGACCGCCTGAGCAGCCCGCCCGCGGTGCCGGCGAGCTTCTGGGAGCACGAGCCGGTACGCCAGGCGCTCGCGGAGCGGCACCTCGGGCGGGTGATCCGGGCGTACCGGTATCACCCGTACCACGGGCGGAATCCCCTGCCGCAGACCGTGGTGGCGGGCTGGCTGGGGATCACGCAGGCGCAGCTCAGCCGCGTCGAAAACGGGCCACCACTGGTACACCTGGACCGGCTCTCGCATTGGGCGACACTGCTGAAGATCCCCGAGCCTCAGCTCTGGTTCAGCCTGCCCTCAAGAACGCCGACGAAGCAGACACAGCACATCGCAGTCGAGCTTTTGGCCGGTGCACCTCAAGGGATCGACCTCTCGGGCGGGCTGCCAACTACCCTGGAGGCGACTCCCCATGAAGGAGGTGGCACCACGGACCGTCGGCAGTTCACTGCGCTGGCTGCTCTCGCCGGCTTCGGGGGAAACAGCCTGTTCGACGCGTTGATGATGGCTGACCGAAAGGCCGAAGTCGTCGGCATGGAACATGTTCGTTTCGCTGGCTCGCTGGTCGAACGATTCAGGCAGGCCGACGCCGCACTCGGAGCAGATGAGTTGTGTGATGTGGCGATGGGCGTCCACACCCGCCTCTCTACCTGGGCAGCCAGGTCCCAATACAGCCGAGGGCTCGGCGAAGCCCTTCAGTCCGCGTTGGCCGACCTCGCCAATCAGGTCGCTTGGCTAGCGATAGACGGAGAACGCCGCCAGCAAGCGCGCCCCTACCTTAATGACGCCATCACCCGAGCCAGGATCGCAGACGACCCACGCGAGGAGGTCCGCGCACTGGCTTGTCTGTCGCTGCTGGTCCGCGAAGATCACCCATCTGAGTCACTGCACTGCGCCGAAGCCGCACTGCGCGCGTCCAGAGGTTGGGCGACCGCCAGGCTGAGGACGTTGTTGCGGTTACGGACAGCCCATGCCTACGCACAGCTGAACGATGTGGGCGGCTTTGACCGGGAGATGACAAAGGCGCGTCACGAATTCGATCATGGCCCGCACGAGGATGACCTGCCGTTCCTTCAATTCGTTACCGCCCAGGAGCTGACCGGCATCCAGGGGCTGTCTTGCCTTGCCCTCGGCAGGGCGGCGCGTGCTGTGGAGTCATTCCGGGCCATCAGCAGCGGCCCGCGGGCCGGCCACCGCCGCAACCAGGTGTACTACACAGTACGGCTTGCCGAGGCCGAGTACCGATGCGGCGACATCCACTCGGCGGCGCAGACGGGGCTGCGGGCACTGCCAGAGGTAAGGGCAATCAGCTCAGGGCGGACTATGCGGCATTTCGCTCAGGTCAAGTCGCACCTGGATCGCGAGCGCTCTGCTTCGGCCCGCGAGTTTGTTGACGCACACGGCAGGGCATTCCAGAGATGAGCGACGACCGGGCGCTAAGGCAGTACAACGCCGAAACGGCATTCGTTTTGATCGGCGACTTGGTCGAGGTCTATCTCGACGCCCATGCGGCAGACGGAGCGTTCTACAACGAAGACCGCTATCGCCGCCAGCTTGCCGGGCACATGAACGTTCCCGGCTGGACGTTGGTCACCGCTCAGGTCCGCGGACGCCTGGTCGGCTATGCCTACGGATTCCCGTTGCCCGAGAAGACTCGCTGGTGGGAAGGCATCCAGGGCAGTATCCCCCCAGGTTTCACCAACGAGGACGGTCATCGAACCTTCGCCCTGAGCGAGCTGCTCGTACGTCCGGATCGGCAGCGCCAGGGAATCGCGCGAGCGCTGCACGACGAGCTAATCGGCAGTCGGCCCGAGCCACGGATGACTCTTCTCACCCGTCCCGACAACGCGCCTGCTCAGTCGGCGTACATGTCGTGGGGCTGGCAGAAGATCACCCAGCTCCGCCCCGCTTGGGAAGACGCGCCGATCTTCGACGTCTTCTTACGCGATGCGCCGATGACAGACGGGCCAATGCCGTCATGACCAAGGCCGCTGCGGCGCGTCAGCGGCCTACTCCGCGACCGCGATGGCCGGGACCCCGAGCAGCGCATACGCCACACCGCGAGGACCCCGCCGATCAGACACCCGGGCCAACGCCCGTGATACACGGAGTCTCTGCGGCGGTGCTGTCAGGACAGGCAGACCGGGCCATCGAGCTGGGCACCTGGCTCGACGCCTCGCGTATGCCGGCGGTACTGGTCGGACGCCGAGCACCGGTCCACGTGGACTTGGCGGAAGCCGTCATGATCTCGTCCAACGACAGATCAAATTCGGTGCTGTACCTCCTCGAAGCCGAGCGGATCGCCGCCGAGGTGGTGCACGCCAACGTCCAGGCCCGCACGCTGCTGCTCGACCTGATAGCCAAGGAGCGCCGAGCAGTGACACCGGGGCTACGACCGCTGGCGGAGCGCGCCGGGCTGCTGGCATGACGGACCGCAAGGTTCTCACACTGGTCGCCTGCGCCGCACCACCGGTACTGCGGATCAGCGAGCTGATCGGCCGGCTTCAGCAAGACGGCTGGATCGTCTGCCTCACCACCACGCCCACCGCCGCCACCTGGATCGACCGGAAAGCCCTCGCGCAGCAGACTGGCTATCCGGTCCGAGTCGAGTGGCGGATGCCTGGTGATCCTGAGCCACATCCACCCGCGACCGCCGTCGCCGTCGTGCCTGCCACGTTCAACGTCATCAACAAGTGGGCGCACGGGATCAACGACACACTCGCGCTCGGCATCCTCAATGAGGCACTCGGCGCCGACATCCCGGTCCACGCGTTTCCAAGCGTCAAGGATCAGCTCGCCGCCCACCCAAGCTACGACCGACACCTGCAGACCCTCCGATATGCGGGCGTTATTGTCACGCCGCTGCGGACCGAACCGCGCTGGGAGCCGGTCGTGGCCCAGCTTTGGGCCGCTTACGCTTCCGCCACGCTACCCGTCGTTGACGGGTAGCTGTCGGACGTCCACGCTCATGGCTACTTGTAAACAGCGCGTCGGTTGCCACCGTGATGTGAGCAGGACCCAGATCGCCCGCCGGACATGCTGACCATGCCGTCGTTGCACTGAATCATGTAGCCCTTTCCGTTAGAGAAATTGCCAATGCACTTGAAGTACAAGCAGACGCCGGAGGCCGGCGAGTAGATGTATGAGCCACCGCAGAAGTTGTAGCCGTACGGGTTCTGTGGAGCACCGCAGAGATCGGCCTGCTTGGGCGCTGGCGACGCCGTCGTCGGCTTCGGCTTCGCCTTTGGTGTAGGACTCTGGGTCGGCGGCGGCTTCACCGCGGCCTTGGTCGGTACCGCCGAAGCCTTGGTCGGCGTTGCCGAAGCCTTGGTCGGTGACGGCGACGGCGACGCCTTGGTCGGCGGCGCTGACGTCGAAGGAGTGGGCGCCGGAGTCGCCGAGTTCGCTGTTCTGTCTGCGCTCACACTGGGCACCGGCAGGCCATCGGCCTGAGCGCTCGCCGCCAGCGACGTCGGCGAGGTCGGCGAAGTGGAGGCGCCGATGGCCTGAAGCACTCCGCCGAAGGCGCAAAGCGCGAATAGGAGCGTCGCCACGATGCTCGCTCTTCCACCTGGAACACGTGCTGTCGCCGGAGCATTGGCCGGAGTAGCGAGTGCGGGCGGCACGGGCTGCGCGCTCCGGTGTTGTGCAAGCAATCCATCAAGGTGGGCGATCAAGAGAGGCCGTTGCTCACGAGCGTCGGCCAGAGCCAGCGCCAGATTGAAGCGAAAGCCAGGCGCGCTAGCGGACGGAAGATAGAGCCCGGAGATCCGCTGTCGGTTGACGACGTGCATGAGCGAGGAGGGCGAGCTGCGGTCATGGAGCAACCCGGCCAATTTGGCGTAGGCCCATTCGCGTTTGCCTCTGGCACCAAGAAAGATCACCCGACGGTCCGTCAGCACAACGGTGCCAGCGTCAATGGTATTGAAACCCTGCGGCAACGGACGTCCGAGACCCTCGGCCGGGACCGCGACTAGGTCGGGCGTAACCGCCGGCAAGGAGGTGAACCCTGGCGCCTCGATCATCTGCGCGGCGGGGACGGTGTGATAAACCACCTCACCTCGGCGAAGATCAACGAAAACACCCGCTGGTGCGTGCGCTAGCCCCCTGAAGTGCGCTGCTGCCGCGCGCATGCTTGAGAGATCGTCGTTCCGCCGGCCCCAAGCGTGAGCTGCCGTCCGGTGAAAATTCTGCCGCTTGGCATTCTCCCGATCTGCCCAGCGCGTGCGCCAGCTTGCACCTGTATCTGGACTCTCCGCCATCAGCACCCTTCCTGAAGCTGCCACACGTCCCGCGATCGTGACGGCTCTTCGCACAATGCCGTAATCGCAGCAAACAGAGATCCCTCAATATGGCCCTGATGACAACTGAAGGTTCCGCCCGCCGGTCATCATCAGACGAGGTCCCATCAATCGGACGGATGGGCTTGCCCACCACTCGTAGCGCGGGCCCAAGCTAGCCAGGGGCAGCGCGGACAGCCCGACTCCTGGTTAGCTCGTTACGTGGCGAATCTTGACCATGGCATCTACGAGCACGTTTTCACGCGCAAGCTCTCGGCCCGGCTTCGTCAGATCGATTCCGCTCTGGTCCAACAGGGCAAGCTTGACCCGGCCGATGCACCGACCGTTCTCGCTCGTCACGTGGCCGCGCTCGCCCACCGCGCGCTCAAAGCCGTGCCTAGTAGCCATGACCAGCTTGCGCGTCAAATCGAGCTGACAAATCAGATCGCCGCGGGCATCACAGCCATCGACCCCGCTGCGGTTGGCGCCGATGATCAGATCACTGACGCTGCGCACCTACTGCACGCCATCGCGACGCCGCCCACACCGCCCAACGGACCTTCGTTTCCAATCCGCCCTTCTACTCCACTCTCGGCCGGCGCGCTACTTGTCAACGGGCGTCATCAGCCACGTATCGGCCACGAGGTCGCGTACGAGCTGGCCTCGGCCGACTCCGTTGACCTGCTTTGTGCGTTCATCAAGTGGTACGGCCTGCGGCTCATCGAACCTGCCATCTGCGACTTAATCCGCCGAGGTGGGCGCCTGCGCGTCATCACCACCACCTACCTCGGCGCCACCGACCAACGCGCCCTCGACCGCCTTGCCGAGTTGGGTGCCGAGATCAAGGTCTCCTACGAGACCAGGACCACCCGCCTACACGCCAAGGCCTGGCTGTTTCGCCGCAACAACGCCATGACCACCGCGTACGTCGGTTCCTCGAATCTGTCGAAAGCAGCGCTGGTCGACGGGCTGGAGTGGAACGTCCGCATCTCGAATGTCGAGCAGCCGCACGTCATCGACACGTTCACCGCCACGTTCGAGGACTACTGGAACGATCCGGCGTTCGAAAGTTACGACCCCAGCAGGGACGCCGACCGGCTAGACGCGGCGCTGGGCGGAGAACGCGGGGACCAGGGATACACCGAGATCTCGAACCTGGAAGTGCGGCCGTACGGATACCAACGGGAGGTCCTAGACGACCTGGCCGCCGAGCGGGAGGTGCACGGCCGCTGGCGGAACCTGGTGGTGATGGCCACCGGCACCGGCAAGACGGTGGTAGCGGCCCTGGACTACCGCCAGCTCTACAAGGCCGGACAGGTCGACTCGCTGCTGTTCGTCGCGCATCAGGAACAGATCCTGCGACAGAGCCGGTCAACCTTCCGGCAGGTGATGGGCGATGGCAGCTTCGGCGAGACGTTGGTCGCCGGGGACAGGCCGAAGCAATGGCGCCATGTCTTCGCCTCGATCCAGTCGCTACACCGGCAGGAGATCGACCCCGAGCAGTTCGACATGGTGATCGTGGACGAGTTCCACCACGCCGAGGCGAAGACGTACGCCCGCCTGCTCAACCGGCTCACGCCGCGCGTACTCCTGGGGCTTACCGCGACCCCCGACCGGGCCGACGGCGGCGACGTGCGGCGGTGGTTCGGCGGGCATGCGGCCGTGGAGCTGCATCTACGGGAGGCGCTGGACCGGCAGTTGTTGGCACCCTTCCACTACTTCGGGCTGCACGATGACGTGGACCTGTCACATCTTGAGTGGAAGCGCGGGCAGGGCTACGACCAGTCAGAATTGGGGAACCTCTATACCGGCAATCAGGCCCGGGCGCGGTTGGTGCTGCGGGCCGCCCAAAGGCTCGTTGACGTCGGGCGGATGCAGGCCCTCGGATTCTGCGTAAGCATCGGGCATGCGGAGTTCATGGCGGAGTGGTTCACCCAGCAGGGCGTGCCGTCGGCGGCCGTGACGTCGGAGGTCGATCGACCGGAGCAACACGCCCTAATCCGGGACTTCAAGGCCGGTAGGCTGCGCGTTCTCTTCACCGTCGACCTGTTCAACGAGGGCGTTGACCTGCCGATGGTCGACACGATCTTCCTGCTGCGACCCACCGAGAGCGCCACGATCTTCCTTCAGCAGCTCGGCCGTGGCCTGCGTCTAGACGACGACAAGCCCTGCCTGACGGTGCTCGACTTCATTGGCGGGCAGCACGCCAACTTCCGGTTCGACCTCCGCTGGCGGGCGCTGACCGGGGTCAGCCGCCGCCAGGTGTACGACGCGGTCGCGCAGGATTTCCCGACGCTGCCGAGTGGTTGCCACATCGAGCTGGACCGGGTCGCCAAGGAGGTCGTGCTCCGCAACCTGGACCGGGCGGTCCCGTCCTCGAAGAACAGCATGGTGGCCGAGCTACGGCAGCTCGGTGACGTGACCCTGGCGGAGTTCCTGCGGGACACCGGCCTGGAGGTCGAGGACGTGTATCGCTCGGCGTCGCTGGGCGGCTGGGCCGGGCTACGCCGGCTCGCTGGGGTGGAAGCGTCGACGCCGGGGACGGACGACCGGGAGTTGGGGCGGGCGATCGGCCGGATGCTGCACACCGACGACCTCGACCGGTTGGCGCTTTGGGAGCAGGTGGCGACCGGCGAGCCCGTGCCCGATGGGCGGCTGCTGGACATGCTGCACTTCAGCCTGTGGGCGCCGAACGTGCCGCTGTCCCAGCGAGACGAGCGGCTGACGCGGCTACGTGCCGAGCCAGCCCGGTGCACCGAGCTGCGGCAGGTCGCGGAGGTGCTACGGGAGCGGATCCACCGGGTCACCGAGCCGGTCCGGCTGGGCCAGGTGCCGCTTCGGGTGCACGCCCGGTACAGCCGCAACGAGGCCTGTGCGGCGTTCGGCATGCCGAACCCGGGGTCGCTGCGCGAGGGCGTGAAGTGGTTGGAGTCCGAGCAGGCGGACATCTTCTTCGTCACCCTGGTCAAGTCCGAGCAGCATTACTCCCCGACCACGATGTACGCGGACCGGGCGATCACCGAGACGCTGTTCCAATGGGAGTCGCAGAGCACCACATCGTCGGCCTCACCGACCGGTCAACGCTACATCGACCATGCGAAGCGGGGGTCGACGGTGCATCTGTTCGTCCGGGAGACGAAGGTCGCCGAGCGTGACCTGGGCGTGCCGCCGTACCTGTACGCCGGGCCGATGACATACCACTCGCACACCGGCAACCGGCCCATACGCATCGTGTGGGAGCTGGCGCATCCGTTGCCCGCCGACGTGTACGCCGCAGCCCGCGCCATCGCCGCGTAGTGCCCGTAGAGAAGGTTGTCTGGTGGCCGTCTCCGCCACCAGACAATGCCCTGCTTACGCCCGAAAACCGTCCGGGTGCCAGTGGTGCTCGTAGACCTGGACTGTGTTGCCGTCCTGCTCGAACGCATGCGCCAGCCGGTAGCCGCGGGCGTACATGTCGTTTAGGTGCTTCTGCCAAGTCTGCATGCGAATGGAGCCCTTGTTGACCTCTGTCAGATAGTGGAATTCGGGCTGAGAACAGTTCATCTGGGGAGCTTTCACGTGTGCTTCTTAGCGAACCACCACGCCCAAGGTCAACATGGGAGATCGCCGAATGACCCAGGAAGACGCAGTGTTGCACCGGCTGGCTTCCCTTCGCCTGCACCAGCAGCGCGGCCGTCGGGCGCCGCACAAGCCACTCCTCGTGCTACTGGCACTCGGACGCATCGCCGAGAGCGGATCAAGTCAGCTGCCCTGGTCCGAGACGCAGGAGCGACTCAGTGACCTGATCACGGACTTCGGGCCGCCGTCGAGGACGGGGCGCGCGCAGAGTGCGGCCTACCCGTTCACCCGCCTGCGCAGCGACGGCGTCTGGACGTTGAACCGGGACGTACCGATGGATCTTGTCGGGCCGCTCGCCACGCACAACGTCGTCGGACGCCTTGAACCAGCAACCGAGTCAGTCCTACGGCGCAGCCCGGAGGTGCTCCGGCAGGTCGCCCGTACGTTGGTGGAGCAGAACTTTCCTGCCACCGTCACACCAGACGTGCTGACCGCGGTGGGGCCTCGACCCCGACGACATCCTGCAAGCTCCTACCGCCGCGCAGCCCTCCGCCCGGCGGCGCGACCCCGCCTGGCGAGCGGCGATCCTACGGGCCTGGGACCGACAGTGCGCCTGTGGTTACGACGGGCAGCTCGGCTATGCCTCAGCCGGCGTCGATGCAGCACACATCCAATGGTGGACCTTCGACGGACCGGACACTGCGGACAACGGCCTGGCACTCTGCGTCTTGCACCACAAGCTGTTCGATCTGGGCGCGCTCGGGCTCGGCGCCGACCTATGCATCGACGTGTCACACGCCTTCACCGCCCGCACCCCAGCCGGCCGCCGCGTGTACGACCTGCACGGGCGGGCCCTACAGCCTCGCCCCGGCACCGCGCTCCCCGCGGCCGAACACATCTCCTGGCACCGACGAGAGGTGTTCAAGGGTGATGCCCTAGCGGTGTAGAGGCTGCCCCACATGCTGTGGCGCCACATGATTCATCGTCGCGCGAGCCTCCGAAGTCGACCGCATCACTTTGACCGATCGATCGTGTCAAGGCTTGATTGATCGATGGTCTTGTGCGAAAGATACGAGGGCGCTCGATCAGCGTGCGTAGATCCGGGGCACCTGGGTCGCCCAGGAGCCGGGCGGGTCTTCCAGCTAGGAGGAGGTTCCGTGGCACGACGCCGCTTTGCGGGGATAGCTGCCAGCGCCATTGTCCTACCATTACTCTACGTGATCGCCCAGCCGGCTCCGGCGTCGGCCGCTCCGGCCCCGGTGGCGGCGAAGCCCGCTCCGGTGCCGGCCACCGTGGCCGCGACCGACGTCCGCGAGCTGACCCGGAAAGACTTCACCTTCAACGGTAAGCCCGTCGAGGCGCCGACTCAGTACCAGCCGCGCGCGCAGGCCCGGACGGCACAGGCCGCCGCTGAGACGCCGCCGGTCGGCACCGTACGCCAGTGGCTCGCGCTCGACGACTACCTCGGTGTGATCTACCTGAAGCCGTACACGCTGCGCGGCGTGGGCGACAACATCGAGGTGTGGGTCGCCAACGACACCGAGTTCCCGGTGGGCGACTGCCGCCGGCAGATTCCGAACTCGACGGTGGTTACGGACGCACAGGTCGCGCACCTGGTCAACGAGTTCGACACCAACATGTACCCGAAGTCCACCGCCGCGTTCAGCACCCCGCCGGAGCGGGACGGCAGCAACGCCGCCCTCGCTGGCGACTACACCGGTGCCGGCAACCGGACGGTCACGCTGGTCGACAACGTACGGGACGACAACTTCTACGACTTCCCGGCCGCACCGACCTACATCGCCGGGTTCCACTTCTCGCTCTTCAACGAGCTGCTCGATCGCAACATCATGACGATCGACGCGTTCGACTGGGCGCACCGTACCGGCGCGAACCCGCCGAATGAGCCCACGAACGACCTGTGCACCAGCCGGCCGGCTCGCCCCAACCTGTACGAGGGCACGTTCATCCACGAGTGGCAGCACCTGGCGCACTACTACGCCGACCCGTTCGAGAGCGTCTGGCTCAATGAGGGCCTCTCCGACTTCGCCCAGACCCTCGGCGGCTACGTCGACGCTACGGCCCGGGTCGACCAGCCCGGCACGGACAGCCACATCTACTGCTTCCAGGGCTTCGGCATCGTCCAGACGGATTACAACACCAACCCGCGGGACTGCGGCGGCCCGGAGAACTCGATCAACCTCTGGAACGAGGGGGGCAACCCGAGCGCCGTACTCGCCGACTACGGCAACGCGTACTCGCTCTCGCTGTTCCTCTACGACCGGTACGGCCTGGACTTCATCTCCCGGCTGCACCGCGACGGCGATCTGCAGGGGTTGGCCAGCCTCGACGCGGCGCTCAAGGCCAAGGGCGTCAAGGACATGTACGACGTGATCCACGACTACCAGACGATGAACCTGGTCGACCGGATCGTCGGGAACTCGAAGCTCGGCATCATGCTCGGCGTGGACAAGCGCCGGGTCACCACGCCCAGCCTCAACGCCACGGTGAACCTGGCCAACCCGGCCTCGTACGCGACCCCGGGCGCGGCACCGAACGGCGCCGACTACGTCCAGTTGCGGAAGGCGAACGGCACCCCGCTGAGCCGGGGCGACCTGCGCTCGGTCAAGTTCCAGGGCGCCAAGACGCTGCCGGCGATCCCGCTGGCCTGGAAGACGGTGACCGACGACCCGGACCGCCCGGGCAACTCGGTGCTCTGGTCCGGCAACGGCAACAGCCTCGACGTCGCCGCCGTCACCTCGGTGAACGTGCCGGCCGGCAACCCGACGCTGAGCTTCCTCGCGAAGTACGGCGCCGAGGCCGGCTACGACTACGGCTACGTCAGCGTCTCCACCGACGGCGGCAAGAGCTACACCGCCATCCCGGGTGACAAGACCGTCGCCGGTCCGTTCGGCCCGGCGCTGAACGGCACCACCGCCGGCTTCGAGCCGCACACGTTCGACCTGTCGGCGTACGCCGGCCAGAGCGTGCTGCTCAGCTTCCGGTACGTCAGCGACGGCGGCGTCAACGAGGGTGGCCTGCTGGTCGACGACATCACCGTCGGCGGCACGCTGGTCAGCGACGGGTCGAGCCTCGCCCCGTTCGACTCGCCCTCCGAGATCTCCCCGACCCCGGTGGCGAACTGGAACGTCCGGTTCGTCGGCATCGACGAGAAGACCAACCGGGCCTGGCAGTTCGAGGTCGACGGCAAGTCGAGCTTCACCCTCGGCGTGGCCCAGACGGCGATCCTGAAGACCTTCCCCAAGGTGGTCGCCATCGTCGCGTACGACGAGCCGACCGAGCAGGTGACGCAGTACGCGCCGTACACGTTGACGGTGAACAACGTCGTGCAGCCCGGCGGCGCGCCGCTGAGCTGATCGACGCCTGACGAGAACTCCCGGTGCCGCGGGCTGCGGCACCGGGAGTTCTGTCTGGGCCGACCTACGGCCGGTGTCCGACCGGTCGGCGGCGCCATCGCCGCATGGTCGGCAACCGCCCGTACCGGTGAAGGTGCCGGAACCCGCAGCGAGCGCCCGCGCCGATCCATAGCCTGGCGGAGAGGACATGGGCCGGGGAGCTGTCGGAGGACGTCATGACGAACGCGATCGGTGACGCGCTTCAGGGCGTACGCGAGGTCGAGCTGACCGTGACCGGCCGGAAGACCGGGCGGCAGATCTCGCGCCCGGTGTGGTTCGTGCTGGACGAGGACAGCGTCTTCCTGGTCCCGGTGACCGGCTCGGACAGCGAGTGGTACAAGAACGTCCGGCAGACGCCGATGGTCCAGCTGGCCGCCAACGGCACGGCGTTGAGTTCGGGCGCCACCCCGATCACCGACGCCGACCGGGTCGACCACGTCGTGGCGATGTTCCGCGACAAGTACGGTGCGGAGCAGTTCGCCTCGTACTACCCCAAGCACAACGTCGCCGTCCAGGTCCCACTCGGGTAGTTCCCAGCCCGCCGACCTTGCCATCGCCGCCTACGCCGTCGCGACGATGGATGGTCAGACCGCTCCGACGATCCGCCGAACCAGCGCCTGCATACGGGTGCGGTCGGCGACGCGCGCGGACATCTGGGTTAGTCCCGCAGCGCCGGGTGTACCGAAGAAGCGATGCAATATCTCGGCGGCTTGGCGTCCGGTGGCCCGGCTCGGCCAGTCCGTAGCGCGTAGCCCGGACGCGTGGGCCGCATGCAGGAGTCGCCAGAGGTCGATCGCGTCCTTCGCGGCGAAGCGTCCACGATAAGCAAGCGCTTTGAGACACAGCGCGGATGTCACGTCGGGAAGCGCAAGCCGCACGTTCAGCTCTTCAGCACTGGTGAGGCGAACTTTGACGTCCAGCACCTCGGGAGGACGGTGCAGGGCAAGCACGAGTCCCGGCACCTCGTCGACCACGAGTTCACCGTGACGCTGATTGGGCACCAACGCGCCACGATACGAGGGCGCCAGAATGTCGATGACGAGGCTGAGGTCGCCGTGCGCGTCCGTGACCTCCCGGGCAAACCTGTTGGCGGCTTCGCGAGGTCGATAACCACGGTCGAGCAGTGCGGCCGGCAGACGGGGGTCGGAAATCACGGTCGGGAGCGCCGCGAAGTCGGCATCCGCCGTCTCCCGCAGCGGCACCTGCTCGGTGACGTTGTGGAGCGCGACGAGCAGGGTGACCATGTGGCCGCCGACGATTCGGTAGTCCGCACCAAGGGCGGCGGCGATCTTCGCCAGATCGGCGAGCGTACGGAAGCCGGCGTCGGCGGCCCGGCTGGTCGATGCCACGAAGACAGGGCTTGGTTCTGCCGGGTCGGTCATGCTGCGCGCTCCTGCTCGTGTCGACGGCGTAGCACTTGCCGTACCCGTTCTGCGGCTTCCTCGCTATCGGCGCCGGGGGCCCGCGTGACGTCCCACAGGATCTGGAGCGGGTCCGCGAGCGGCAGCGCGTTGCCCCGCGTCTGAGGGGCGGTGGGCCAGAGCCCCGGATCCTGCGGCACCGTCAACTCGATCGTCGCCTCCTCCGTCCCGGCGGGCACGAAGTCGGCTTCGGCAAGGTCCACCCCGTCGGCGGCGTAAACGACGGCCCGCGCGGGCACCCGCCAAGGGGCGAGAAGGTCGGCGGCCACGTCGCCGGAGACCGCGACGGGTTGCACCCCGGCCGCAGCGAGAAGGCTGGCGATTCTCGCGGCCTGTTCGACGACCGGGCTGAGGCCGTACCAGTAGGTGGTGATCCCACCTGGTCCCGGGTAACTCGCCAGCCACCAGTCGATCGCGGCATCGACGTTCGGCAACGTCCATCCATTCCGGGCACGCCGCACGACGTCGATGTCGGCGAGCGCGGACAGGACCTGTGAGACCCGCGGCTGGGAGACCGCGGCGAGCGCGGCCAACTCGCGTTGGGTGGCGTGTGGTTGCTGGATCATCCGGCGGACGAGGGTGAAGGCACCCCACGGCACCCGGCCACGCCTGGCGGGCCTGGCGGAAGCCGGCGCTGGAGGCGGCAACACGATCCGGGTGTCGTCGATGTGCAGCACCCCGGCGACATGCTGCCCGATGTCGACCAACCATGAGCCGCCGCTCGCCTCGATCGCTGCCCGGACGGCGGCTGTGGCCGTCGGAACGATGATCAGGCAGGGTTCCGGATGGCGGCCCGCAACGGCGACGATGTCGCTGGGGCTCAGCGGCGTCGGGGATGCCACGACGGCCAGAGTGGCACGAACGTCGGCGTAGCCCAGTTCCACGCGATCGTCTCCACGCGGGACGAGCGCGACCCCGGCGTCGATCAAGGCCTGCCACACAGACGCCGATATAAGCATTACCGGACCTCCTCAGATAATACTTATACACCCTGTTCGGTGCTTCGGCGGCAACAGACGAACAAGACGGTGTCCTACCCCATTGCTATCCATGACATCGTGATCGAGATGCGGAGTGGGGACCTGCTCGACGCAGACACCAACGCCCTCGTCAATGCCGTCAACACCGTCGGCGTCATGGGCAAGGGCATAGCACTGGCCTTCCGGCACGCCCATCCCGGGAACTACGCCGCCTACCGCGCCGCCTGCGCTGCCGGCAAGGTCCGGGTCGGGCGCATGTTCGTGTACGACTCGGGGCGACCGGGCCGCCACCGCTACGTCATCAACTTCCCGACGAAGAGCCACTGGCGCTCCCGGTCGCGGCTGGCCGATGTCGCGGCTGGCCTGCCCGACCTGGTCCGGATCCTGCGGGAGCACCGGATCACTTCGGTGGCCGTGCCGGCCCTGGGCTGCGGCAACGGCGGCCTGGACTGGGCCGACGTACGGCCACTCATCGAGACCGCCCTCGCCGACCTACCCGACGTACGGGTGTATCTCTACGCCCCCGCGTGACGGGCTAGGTTGCCGGGATGGAGCAGCGCATCAGCCTGATCACGCTCGGGGTGACCGACCTCGCCCGGTCCCGTACGTTCTACGAACAGCTCGGCTGGCGGGGCCAGGAGGTCGAGCAGACGGTGTTCTTCCAGGCCGGCGGCATCGCCGTGGTGCTGTGGGCGCGGGAGTCGCTGGCCGCGGACGCCGGTGTCGACGCCCGCGGCACCGGTGGATTCGGCGGGATCTCGCTGGCGCACAACGTACGCGAGCGCGACGAGGTGGATCAGGTGCTGGCCGCAGCGGCCGAGGCGGGGGCGGTGGTCACCCGGCCGGCGCGGGAGACCTCCTACGGCGGGTACGCGGGCTACTTCTCCGACCCGGACGGGCACTCCTGGGAGATCGCCTGGAACCCCGGTTTCCCCCTGGCAGCCGACGGCTCGATCACTGTCCCCGACTTCGGCACCGCCTGATCCGAGAGGGGAAAGCCGGGGCCGGGGCCACGACCATTACCGCCCCGCACCAGCCGAAGGTGAGAACTTCTCCGGTGGCGGGCGTGGTTGATCACGGGAACGCATCGCTTGTGCCGTCATGGCATGCTGACCTGGGCTGACCCCCAGGGATCGAGGCATCGGCATGAAGCTGCGCAGACGCCAACCGCGGCTGGTGAACCGCCTCATCCTCGTGACGATCGGTGCGGTCGTGCTGCGGATTATTGCTCCCTCTCCGACCCTGACGTGGGTTCTCGGCGGCATCGTGCTGTTGACCCTCGGCGTGCTCGTCGCCGACAGACTCAGGCCGTTCCGGTTTCACATCGGAGCCGACGGGCTGGACCTGCGGGTCGCCGGGCTCAACCGGCTGGTGCCGTGGGCCGAGATCGACGCGGTCATTCTCGACCAGCCGGCGGCTGGCGGCAGTGGGAGCCGATCCCCGTCGTTGCTGATGGTGCCGGCCACCGGATCAGCCATCGATCCTCCGCTCACCGGCCGGAGCCCGGTCGACAATCGGCCAGCCCTGACACTCCTCGACCTCGACCGAATTCAACAGCCCGCGGACGAGGTGGCGGCCGCCCTGGCCCGCTTCGGCGGGAGCCGCTTCGCGGATGTCCGGCAACCCGGCCGAGCAGGGTTCGACGAGCCGCTCTTCGAGGTTGCGTTACGCGGGTACAACACAAACCAGGTGGATGAGCTGGTCCAGCGGTGCGAGGACGCACTCGCCTCGGGCCGGGCGTCGCAGCGCCATGAGGTCAAGGCAGAGCTCGACCGGGCACGTGGCGATCTGCTCCTCGGACTGCGCGGATATGACCGCAGACAGGTGGACCGGTACCTGGAGCGGGTTTCGGTTGAACTGGCCAGCTGGGATGACGAGGGCATCAAGCCGGCATGAGTGCCAGGCGCGGGCCGCGGCCAAGGTGAGACGAAAGACCAACGATCCGGTCGGGACGTTCGGTTGATCACGGCAGCGCATCGCCTGTGCCACCATGCAAGGCCTCCCATGGCAGGCCACAAGGGATCGGGGTACCGGCATGAAGCTGCGCAGGAGCCGTCAGCCACTGTGGAATGGTCTGACAATCGTCGCGCTCGGACCGTTACTGTTGATCTACCTCATTCCCCCGTCGTCCACCGTGAGGTGGGTCCTCGGCGGCCTCTGGCTGCTGGCGGCCGGCGCGTTCGTCGCCTACCAACTCAGGCCGTTCCGGTTCCACATCGGGGCCGACGGGCTGGACCTGCGGGTCGCCGGGCTCAACCGGCTGGTGCCGTGGGCCGAGATCGAGACCGTCATCCTTGGCCAGCCGCTACCGTCGGGCGGCAGGAAGCGGAAACCGGCGTCGTTGTTGCTGGTGCCGGCCGTCGCCTCGACCATCGACCGTCCGCTCACCGGTCGGAGCCCGATCGACGATCGGCCGGCCCTGGTGCTCGTCAGCCTCGACCACATCCAACAGCCGGCGGACGAGGTGGCAGCCGCCCTGACCCGCTTCGGGGGGAGCCGGTTCACCGATGTCCGGCCGCAACCGCCGGAGAGCTCCGCCGCCCTTCCGGACCCGGAGCTCCTGAGCCGGTTGGCCGACCTGACCTCGCGGTTCCACAAGGCGGTCGAATCGGGCGAGGCGTCGCAGCGCCTGGCGGTCAAGGCAGAGGTCGACGCGGCACTCGCGAGACTGCCCGAGGTGCCGGCCGGGAGTGACCAGCCACGGTTGGACGAGCTTCTGAAGTCGATGTCGGAGATCCTGGGTGAGGAGGACGAGGGCGCCAAGCCCGCCTGAGCGCCACGGTCAGCGCGAGCGGGTGCGGGCCAGGGTGAGCACCACCAGCAGCGAGGCGGCCGCCGCGCCGCTGACCACCACGGCCATCGGCACCGCGCTGCCCTCCCCGCCGAGCCCGACCAGCGGCGCGGCACCGGCCGCGACCACGGCCTGGATGCCGCCGAGCAGGGCTGCCGCGGTGCCGGCGCGCGCGGCGTGCCGGTCGAGGGCGAGGGCGGTGCCGTTCGGCATCACCATGCCCAGGGATCCGACGAAGGCGAACAGCGCGACGATGACCAGGGGCAGGGCCCCGAGCATGGCCCCGGCGAGCACGCCGAGGGCGGCGAGCAGTCCGATGCCGAGGGCACTGAGCAGCAGCGGCCGGGGGTCGTGCCGGTCCAGCAGCCGGGCGTTGAGCTGGCCGACGGCGACGAAGGCGAGGGCGTTGACCCCGAAGACGAGGCTGAACGTGCCGGCGGAGAGGCCGAAGACGTCCTGGAGGACGAACGAGGAACCGGAGAGGTAGGCGAACAGTCCGGCGAAGGCGAGGCCCTGGGTCAGCGCGTACCCGAGGTAGACGCGGTCGGCGAGCAGGGCGCGGCCGGCGGCGGCGGTCGCGGCCAGGCCGCCGGTGTTGCGTCTCGCGGCGGGCAGGGTCTCGGGGAGTCGCCACGCGGCGGCGGTGGCGAGCAGGGCGCCGATGACGGCCAGAGCGACGAAGACGGTACGCCAGTCGCCGACGCGCAGCACCAGGCTGCCGAAGGCGGGGGCGGCCATCGGGGCGATGCCGAAGACCAGGGCCAGCCGGGAGAAGTACTTCGCGGCGGCCCGTCCGGCGTAGAGATCGCGGACGACGGCACGGGCGACCACGGTGCCCATGCCGCCGGCGAAACCCTGGGCGAACCGGGCCGCGGCGAGGGTCTCCGCGGACGGGGCGAGCGCGCAGACCAGCGACAGCAGGGTGTACGCGGCGACGCCGACCAGCACCGGCAGGCGCCGGCCCCAGCGGTCGCTGAGCGGGCCGGTGACGAGTTGACCGAGGGCCATGCCGACCAGGCAGCTGGTCAGGGAGAGCTGGATCTGCGCCTGGCTGGTGGCCAGGTCGCGGGTCATCTCGGGGAACGCCGGCAGGTAGGTGTCCAGCGACAGCGGCCCGATCGCGGTGAGGGCGCCGAGCAGCACCAGCAGCCCGACGGCGGCCCGGCCGGTGGGTGCGGCGATCCGGCCCGGCGGGCGTACGGGCGCGGCGGTCTGCGGCATCGGCGGTCCCCTCGGCGGTCGGCTGCGCCCGGTTACGATAGCTCTGCTAACAGAGGTATTGCTGCGGGAAGGGTCGCACTGTGACGGACGAGACGCTCGCCCAACTCGGCGCCGCCCTGGGCGACCTGCACCGGGTGCTGCGGCGTACGGCCAGCCAGCGGGCGGGCCGGGTGGCCCTGCCGGACGCGCAGGTGGAGGTGCTGCGGCTGGTGCAGCGGCAGCCCGGGATCAGCGTCCGGGAGGCCGCCGAGCGCCTCGGCACCGCCGCGAACACGGTGAGCACCCTGGTCGGCGAGTTGACCGCCGCCGGCCTGCTGAGCCGGGACCGGGATCCGGCCGACCGGCGTACCGTCCGGTTGGGGTTGACCGACGCGGCGCGGGAGCGGATCGCCGCCTACGGGCAGCACCGCCGCGACCTGCTCGCCGCCGCGCTGGTCGGCCTCGACCGGGCGGACCGGGAACGGCTGCTCGCCGCCGTGCCGGCCCTGTCCCGCCTGGCCGCCCTCGCCGCCGAGCAACGCTGAACGCCGGCCCACGAACCCGCCGCGCAACGCCGAACGGCGGCAGCTGAACCCGCCGCGCAGTGCTGAACGGCGGCCCGCGAACGCGCCGCGCGCCGCCGACAGCGGGGTCGGCGGCGCGCGGTGAGGGTGGGTGGTGATCAGGAGGCCGGTGCCACGTCTTCCCACTCGGTGACCCGGCGGACGTCGACCTCCACGTCGACGCCGGTCTCGGCGAAGAGGTCGGCGAACCGCCGGCCCCACTCCATGGCCTCCGCCTTGTCGCGGACCTGCATCAGCGCGAACCCGGCGATCAGTTCCTTGGTCTCGGCGAACGGCCCGTCGGTCACCGTCGACTTGCCGCCGGTGACGGTGATCCGGCCGGCGTCCACGCTGCTCGGCCGCAGCCCCTCCCCGGAGAGCAGGACACCCGACTTGTTCGCCTCCTCCATGAAGGCGCCCATCCGAGCGAGGAAGTCGGGCGTCGGCTGCCACAGCTCGGGCTTGGTGTCGTCCAGCTTGTGCATGAGCATGAAGCGCATCGATCTTGTCCTTTCCAAGGTTCCTACGGTCAGTGAGAGCGAACAGCCAACAGCCGGGCGGAGACCGCCGCGAGCCAGGCGAAGAGGACACCGCAGCCGACGGCCATCCGGACGCTGAGGCTGTCCTGGTCCGGCCAGGCCATCACGACCACCACCACGATGGCGCAGACCAAAGACAGCACGGCGGCACCGCGCTGCCCGCGCCGGGCGTACCGGCGGGCGAAGACCAGGCAGGCCGCGGTGAGCGACCAGAACGCGAGCATCGCGCCGACCCCGTGGCCGACCGCGTGCCAGCTCGCCGTCTCCGCCGGCCCTTCCGGCGCGCCGGCCGGCCAGCCCATGCTCGGGTCGGCGACCAGCACCCCGCCGATGACCAGCCCGACGCCGAAGGCGGCCACCAGCCCTGGCCCCCAGGTACCGGCGGGCTGGCCGCGCAGCACCCGGCGGATGCCGACCGCGCCGGCGAGGGCGAGTAGCCCGCTCACCACGAACGTGGCGATCTGGATCCACCCGTGCTCGCCGAGGGCGAGGAGGCTGAGCGGCTGCCGGCTCAGGTCGAACCCGTCGCGGGTCAGCACCTGCGCGGTGACCGACACCGCGAACACCGTCCCGGCGGCGATCCCTCCGGCCAGCAACACCCCCGTCGTACGCTGCGTGCCGGCACCCGCCACTCCGGGCCGTACGGTCGTCGCCGTCGCCATCTCTGCCTCCTCGTCCTGCCGGCCCGTCGCCGGTGTGCCGCGCCGGTCGTTCCCGGCTGTCACTGACGCGTCGAGCGGCCCGACCGGGATTCGACATCGGGGCCGGATCTTTTTCGTGAGGTTCTCAGCGGGTCGGCGGGACCCCTCGGGCACAGTCGGCGGCCCGGTCGCGCAGCAGCGCACGTTCCCGCTCGTTGCCGGTCAGCTCGGCCGCGCGGGTGAACTCGGCGGCGGCCTCGTCGTAGCGGCCGAGCTTGGCCAGCAGGTCCCCGATCACGGTGGGCAGCAGGTGGTAGCGGGCCAGGGCCGGCTCGTCGACCAGGGCGCGGGCCACCTCCAGGCCGGCGGCCGGGCCGTCGGCGAAGGAGACCGCCACGGCCCGGTTCAGCTCCACCACCGGCGACGGCGCGACCCGGGCCAGCTCCGCGTAGCTGGCCGCGATCCGCGTCCAGTCCGTCTCCTCGGGGGTACGCGCCCGCGCGTGGCAGGCCGCGATCTCCGCCTGGAGGGTGTACGAGCCAGCCGGGCCGTCGCCGGCCCGGGCCAACTCCAGCGCGTCCAGCCCCCGGCGGATGAGCAGCCGGTCCCAGCGGCGCCGGTCCTGTTCCATCAGCAGCACCGGCTCGCCGTTGGCGTCGGTGCGGGTCTGCGTTCGCGACGCCTGGACCTCCAGCAGCGCGGCCAGCCCGTGCACCTCGGGTTCGTCCGGCATCAGCCGTTGCAGCACCCGGGCCAGGCGCAGCGCGTCCTCGCAGAGCGCCGGGCGCATCCAGTCGTCCCCGGCGGTCGCCGCGTAGCCCTCGTTGAAGATCAGGTAGATGACCTCCAGCACGCTGGCCAGCCGCTCCCCGCGCTCGGCCACGCCGGGCACCTCGAACGGCACCTTGGCGTCGGCGAGGGTCTTCTTGGCCCGGGTGATCCGCTGAGCCATGGTGGGCTCCGGCACCAGGAACGCTCGGGCGATCTCCTCGGTCTTCAGCCCGCCGATCATCCGCAGGGTCAGCGCCGCCCGCGCCTGCGGGGTGAGCACCGGGTGGCAGGCGGTGAAGATCAGCCGGAGCAGGTCGTCGTCGATCCGCTCCTCGAAGGCCGCGTCGAAGTCCGGGGTGAACGTCTCGTCGCCCAGGTCGTGGCCGAGCTCGGCGACCTTGCGGTCCTGCACCTGCCGGCGACGTATCCCGTCGATCGCGCGTCGCTTGCCGACCGCGGTCAGCCAGGCGCCGGGGTTGGCCGGTACGCCGTCACGCGGCCACTGCTCCAGCGCGGCGACCAGGGCGTCCTGGGCCAGTTCCTCGGCCCAGCCGACATCGCGCACCAGCGCCGCCAGGGCGGCGATCACCCGCCCGGACTCGATCCGCCACACCGCCTCGATCGCGCGGTTGACCTCGATGACTCCCATGGGCGCATCAGACCAGGCCGGGTCGGCCCCGGGCAACGACCCCGCCGGTGGCGTGCGTCGCTGTCACACCCGACTCATAGCCTCGGCCAGGTCCGAGTTCCTTCCCGTGCCCGACGGAGGCAGCAGATGCTCGACCATCTCGGCATTCAGGTCCGTGACCTCGACGCCAGCATCGCGTTCTACGACGCGGTCCTCGCCACGCTCGGTGCCCAGCGGATGCTGCAGTATCCGGAGGCCGTCGGCTACGGCAGCACCAAACCGGACTTCTGGCTCAGCCCGGCCCCCGGCGAGGGCGCCGGCCACGAGAGTCACATCGCGTTCAGCGCGCCCGACCGGGCGGCGGTGCGGGCGTTCCACGACGCGGCGGCGGCCACGGGCGCGCAGGTGCTGCACGCGCCCCGGGTCTGGCCGGAATACCACGCCACCTACTTCGGCGCGTTCGTCCGCGACCCGGACGGCAACAACGTCGAGGCGGTCTGCCACGCACCCGAGTGAGCGCCGGTCAGGTCCAGACGGTGCGGCGGACGCCGCCGTGTGCGCCGCAGGCGCGGGGGCTGCCGCCCGCCAGGCTGACCTTCCCGTTCTCGCACTGCACCAGGTAGCCCCGGCCGTCCCAGAACCCGGGCACGCAGTCGAAGTGGTCGCAGACCTCACGGGGCGGCTTGCGGATCCGCTCGCCGCCGCAGAAGTCGTACCCCATCGGATTGGCCGGGGCGCCGCAGCGCCGCTCGGGCTTCGGGCTGGCCCGGTGCGGCTTGGGTGAACCGGTGACCCGTGGGGTTTTCGACGCGGCGGCGGCCGGGGCTGGCGCGGCGGCGGCGGCCAGTTCCGAGCCGGTCCGGTCCGAGGGGCTGGAGTTGGCCAGTGCCAGCGGCACCATCACGGCGAGGGCGGCGGCGACCACGGCGGTCCGCCGGCCGCCGGGGATCAGCGCGAACAGCCGGGCCTGACCGGGCGTGGCGATGCCCGGCCGGGCCGGGCGTAGCCGGGCGTGTTCGGCAATCAGCTCGTCGAGCTGGGCGATGACCGCCTGGCGCTGCTCGATGGCGTCGGCGAAGGCCAGGGTGAGCACGAACCGGAACTCGTGCGCCGCGTCGGCGCGCAGCAGCACGCCGGAGGTACGCCGCCGGTCCAGCACCTGGATCAGGGTGACCGGCGCGTGCGGGTCGTGCGCGAGCCCGGTCATCCGCCCGTACGCCCAGTCGCGCCGGCCCCGCCCGCCGAGCAGGACCAGCCGGCGGTTGGTTATCACCGCCATCCCGGCGTCGGCGACCCGGACCCCGTCGGGGCAGCGGGCACGCAGCCGGCGGGTCTGCTCGCCGACGGTCAGGTCGGGAGCGGGCAGGACGGCGGTGTGCCGCACCTCGACCAGCTGCGCGGCCGGCACCACCCGGAGCACGATCTCGTCGGGGGCGAGTTCCAGCGGCAGGCCGTCCCCCGCCCCGACCGAGCCGTGGCACTGCTCGGCGAGCGTACGCAGGCGGCGCAGTTCGTCGTCGCGTCGCCGCCAGGTGCCCTCGGCGCTGCGGAACAGCCGCAGCCGGCGCTCGTTCTGCCGGCGCGCCCACCGGTACCGCCATGTCGAACCCGTCGAACCCGTCGAATCAGTCCTTGCCACGCCGACTCCTTCGCCGCGCATGCCACCAACCGCAGGCCACCAAATGGGGTGTCACAGTGTTAACGGCTCCGGCCGCCACGATGGACACGGCCAGCACAGGGCGAATTACCCGATCGGTGGACCAATAAGGACGAGATGGTGGTTTTGCTGCACCGCCCTCGCCGTCGAGGTACCGCCGGAACCACCCGGTCGTGATCCCGTCAGCGCGGCCGGACCGAATGGCTGTGACGCATTCCCGGGCGGTGACGCTGATCAATCGAACGAGGTGGCGAGAGCCGTCGCCGAAGGGTGGCGGGTTGGTGGCGGTTCTGTGACAAGCATGCTGGTGGTACCGGTGCCGGCGGTCGTGACGGCCAACGTCTGCTGGCGGTGGCAGTGACGAGCAACCTCGGTTGGCCGCCTGAACCGGATCTCGCAACGACGGTGCGCGCCGCGCAGCACGGCGACGATGAGGCGTTCCGGGTGCTGTATCGGCAGGTGCAACCCGGTCTGCTGCGCTACCTGCGAGGCATGGTCGGCGACGATGCCGAGGACGTGGCCTCGGAGGTCTGGTTGCAGGTCACCCGCGACCTGCGCCGGTTCCGTGACGAGGGCGCCGGTTTCCGCGCCTGGGCCGCCGGGATAGCCCGACACCGGGCACTGGACCACCTGCGCCGCCAGGGGCGGCGACCGATGGTGACCGTACCGGCCGATGTCCTGGTCGACCTGCCCACCGGCTACGACGCCGCCGAGCAGGCGGAACAGGCCGCAGCTACCCGCGCGGCGATCGCGATGATCGCGACACTGCCCCGCGACCAGGCCGAGGCGATCCTGCTGCGGGTCGTGTTCGGACTCGACGCGAAGGCCAGTGCCCACGTGCTGGGCAAGCGCCCCGGCGCGGTGCGTACCGCCGCGTGGCGGGGATTGCGCCGACTGGCCGCGCGCCTCGACCGGCAGGCCGACCTGCCTGGCGTCACCGCCCCCGAGCAGGGACTACGTCCATCCGCCTCGACGATCCGTCCTTTCGCGACGGGTGAGTGACGAAATGATGCAGGACAACGCCAGAGACACGAGATGAGCAAACCATCACTTCGCCGCATCGATCGGAAGACCGCCGATCGGCTGCTCGACGGCGACCCGGACGCCCTGAGCCGGGCCGGCCGGCTCGCCGCCCTGCTACGCGCGGCACGGGGCCCGGCTCATCGCGACGAGCTGGCCGGGGAGCAGGCGGCGCTGGCCGCCTTCCGGGTCTCCGCTGATCACGCCCCTGAACCTCGACCACCGAGAGAGTCCAGGCTCAAGATCGCACTGGCGAGGCTGATCACCGGCAAGGCCGCCGTCGTCGCCGCCACCGGACTCGGTGGTGTTGCGCTGGCCGCCGGCACCGGTGCGCTGCCCGACCCGCTGTTCGGCCCGCCAGCCACGCCGCCAGCCAGGCATGCCCCGGCCACGGAGCCCCCAGCCACACAGGCGTTGACCACACCGGCGTCGACCACGCCTGGCGCCACCCCGTCACATCCGAACGGCCTGAGCGGCGCGGCCGACGCCCCCAGCCCGCCGCCCTCGTTCGTGGGCTTGTGCCAGGCGTACACCGCCGGGGCCGCCACCAAGGCGGGCAAGGCGCCGGAGAACCCGGCCTTCGGCGAGTTGGTCGACGCGGCCGGCGGTACCGGCAACGTGGCGGAGTACTGCGCGGCCACCATCCAGGACGCGCCGGACGCCCCCGGCCGCCCGACCGGAGCCGGCCGCCCCGCCGCCGTTCCCGTGCCGGCCAAGCGCGGTCACGCGCCGAGCAGCCCTGGCACGCCTGGCCCCAAGCGGCCCGGTGGGACCCCGACCGCGAGCCTTTCCGATAAGCCGGCCAAGACCGTTCCCGGTAAGCCGGCCAAGACCGTTCCCGATAAGCCGGCCAGGACCGTTCCCGGTGCGCGGCCCGGCACCCCAGGCCATTGATCGCCGGGCCGGGCGGACCGTCTTGGCCCCGCCCGGCCAGCACCGCGCAGCGCAGGCGACGCCGCGCCGGACCGGCGACGGTCAGGTCGGGGAACCCGTCCTCAGGGCGACTCGACCGCGCTGATCCGGAACTTGTGGACCTCGGCCCCGACGATCGCCACCCGCTGCTCCGGCTCCGGTCCGGAGCCGCGGAAGTCCAGCAACTGCTCGTCGGACTCCCACCGCTCGTAGACGTTGATCCGCCCCGGCTCGATCAGGTCGGGGCTGATGGCGAAGTCGACGCAGCCGGGCGCCGACCGCGCCTGCCGGACGATCTCCTCGCAGGTGGCCAGGTAGTCGTCCCGCTCGGCCGGATCGACGTAGAGCGTGCCGGCGACTATCAACACAGTGGACCTCCGGAGATCAGGGCACGGGCCATGCCAGTCATACTCCCCCGGTCCGACAGTCCCGATCAGCCGATCGCTGCCAACGTCAGGCGCGGGTGATCGCGTTGGCGTGGATCGCCTCCGCCAGGTACGCGGCCAGCCCCGGCGCCATCGCCTCGTAATGGGCGGTGAACCGCTCGTCGGCGATGTACATGTCGGCCAGCCCGGTGTGGATCTCGTACGAGCACTCGTAGAACCACTGGCTGATCTGCTGCCGGTGCTCCTCCGCCAACTCCATCGCCGCCGGGCCGTCCGCCGGCGCTCCCGAGGCCATCAGCGCGACGATCCGCTGCCCCCAGCCCTCGGTCTCGGCCTTGATCCGCAGCCAGTCCTCCTTGGTGTAGCGCGACGCCCGCCGGTTGGACTCCCGGTACGCCTCGCTGCCACCCCATCGCTGCTCCGCCTCCTCGGCGTGCGCCTCCGGGTCGAAGTCACCGAACACCTCGAAGCGCTCCTGCGGGGTCAGTCGAATGTTCAACTTGCTCGCCTCCATCGCGAACTCGATCGCCGCGACCATCTCCTGCAACCGCTTGATCCGCACCGTCAGCAGTTCGTGCTGCCGGCGCAGGTGCGCGCCCGGGTCGCTCGCCGGCTCGTCGAGGATCACGGCGATCTCTTCCAACGGGAACCCCAGCTCGCGGTAGTACCGGATCAGCTGCAACCGCTCCAGGTCCGCATCGTCGTAACGGCGGTAGCCCGCGCCGGTGCGTCCGCTCGGCGACAGCAACCCGATCTCGTCGTAGTGGTGCAACGCCCGCACGGTCACCGCGGCGAGCTTGGCCACCTGACCCACCGTGTACGCCATGGTTCCCTCCCTTCCTCGGAACCACGCTCCCGCCTGCCGTTACGTGAGGGTCAAATCCGATTCTGCGACGCCGGTCACCTGCCGCGGGACGGGCTGTGCCAGGACGCTACGCAGTTCGGCCAGGGCGGCGGGGCGGCCGTACCGGTAGCCCTGCCCCTGCACGCAGCCGATCGCGGCCACCGCGTCGTGCTGCCGGTCGGTCTCCACCCCCTCGGCCACCACACCCAGGTCGAACGCGCCGGCCAGCCGGGTGACCATCTCCACCGTCGCGTACGCCCGGGTGTCCTCGGAGATCCGGGCCACGAACGACCGGTCGATCTTCAACTCGGTGGCCGGAATCCGATGCAGGTAGCTCAGCGACGAGTACCCGGTGCCGAAGTCGTCGATGGCGATCCGGATGCCCAGCTCCCGCAGCTGACCCAGCCGGTCGAGGACCGCGTCGCTGCCCTCGATCAGCGCCGACTCGGTCAGCTCCAGGGTCAGCGCCCGCGGTGCCAGCCCCGCCCCCGCGGTGGCCTCGGTGACCGTGGCGATCAGATCCGGCCGGCGCAGGTGTGCCGCGGCGATGTTCACCGCCACCGTCGCCGGCGGGACCCCGTCCTGCCAGGTGGCTGCCGCCCGGCACGCCTCGTGGATCACCCACCGGTCGATCGGCAGGATCAGCCCGGTCTCCTCGGCCAGCGGCAGGAACCGCGCCGGGCTGAGCATGCCCAGCCGCGGGTGCCGCCACCGCACCAGCGCCTCCGCGCTGCGCACCGCCCCGGTGGCCAGGTCCACGATCGGCTGGAACTCCAGGTGCAGCTGCTCCTCGTCGACCGCCCGCCGCAGGTCGGCGATCAGCTCCGCCCGGCTCACCGCCGACTCCCGCAGCGCCGGCGTGCTCCGCCGGTACGCGGACTTGCCCGCCGCCTTCGCCGCGTACATGGCGATGTCGGCGTCGCGCAGCAGATCGGTGTACGAGATGTGCTGCGGACCGTACTCGGCGATGCCGATGCTCGCCGACGGGTGCACCCCGACCACCTCCTCGCCGGCGGACGGTTGCAGCGCCGCCAGCAGCCGCTCCGCCAGTTGCTCCGGCGTGGCCGGGCGAGCACCGGTGACCAGCACGGCGAACTCGTCACCGCCGATCCGGGCGATCATCCCGTCGTCGGCGACCGCCCGGCGCATCCGCCGGGACAGACCGCTCAGCAGGGTGTCCCCGGTGGTGTGCCCGAACCGGTCGTTGACCTGCTTGAAGCCGTCCAGGTCGAGGAGCAGCACGGCGACCGGCTTCGCCCCGCGCAGGGCGCTACGCAGCCGGCGGGTGAACGCCAGCCGGTTGGGCAGCCCGGTGAGCTGGTCGACGTAGGCGAGCTGCCGCAGCCGGGCCACCAACCGCAGGTTCTCGTTCGCGGCCAGCGCCTGGCGCAGCCCCAGCGCCGCGAGCAGCGCCATCATCGCCAGGAACACGGGCAGCGGAGTGTGGCCGGTGGCGTCGCGGGCCAGCATGGTCGCCACCACCGCCCCGCCCACCGGCACGTATGGCAGCGCCACCCGCCACCACGGCGGCAACGGCGTCTCGCCCGCCTCGTCGCCACGGTCGTAGTACGGCGGCGGGGACATCCGGGTCGCCAGACCGATCAACAGGTAGCTCAGCGGCCAGAGCACGTCGACCGGGGCGCCGGGCTGGTAGGTGCCGGCGGCCGCCATGGACACGTACACGGCGTCGGCCACCGCCCGGATGGACAGGCTCACCCCGAGCAACGTCAGCGGGCGCCACACCGGCCGGCCCGGCCCGATCACCGCGACCAGGATGGTCAGCTGCATCAGGTCGAACATCGGGTAAAGCAGCCCGGCGGTGCGCAATGGCTCGTCGAGGTCCGCCGTGACGACGTTGCGGAAGATCAGCAGCCAGCCGATCGGGATCAGCGCCAACCCGACGATCAACCCGTCGAGCAGGGTCCGGGCGCGGCCCACCGCGGTGCGCGGCGCGGTGACCGAGCACAGCAGCGCGCCGGTACCGGTGAGCAGACTGACCGCGAAGATCAGCCCGATCGGCAGGGTGTGCGGCAGGCTCTCACCGATCAGCCGCTGCGAGGTCCACAGTGCCCGCCCGGCGAGGGCCAACGCCATCGTGGCGGCGAGCAGCAGCCAGAACCGCCGCAGCGGCGCCGGGTGCCGGCGCGCCGCCCCGACGCAGGCCACCGCGGTCCAACCCGCCACCGCGACCGCGCCCAGGTCGCTGACCAGAGCCGCCGCGGGCAGTTCCAGCACCAGCCAGAGAGCCTCGACGGCGACCACCACGCCCGCGCCGACCAGCCCCACCCGACCGGCCCGTTCCTGCCCGGGCGACCGCGCGGCAGCCTGCTCGACGTGCTTTCGCGACACAGCGATCGCTCCGGCTCTCTCTCGTACGCACCCTCGACGGCGAGGCCCGGTTCCGGCAAACCCCGAAAGCCTAGCCACGCGGGCAACCGCCCCGCCAGATCCGCCGGTATCGAGTCCGCAACCCGACGGCCATTCGTCGATCCGAATCCGTCACGGCATCCCGCCGACGCCGGCCGGGGCACCGACGCGCACCGTCAGGCCCACGCCTCGTCGGGCTCGGGCTCGGGCTCGGGCGCCGGGGCACCGTCGGCGACCACCACCGGACCGACGTCGGGCGGGCCGCCGTGGGTCCACGGGGTCTCCTCCACCGCCGGGAACGCCCCGCTCGGCACGTACGCCTCACTCAGCGTGGTGTAGCACAACCGTTGCCCCACCTCGGGCACGCTGCCCGGGGCGGCGGTCAGCCCCCGACCCATCCCGCCGGAGAGTTCCAGCACCACCTCGGTCTTGCCGTCGGCCGCCGGGGTGACAAAGACGACCCGGGCCTTCTGCCCTGGTCGGGCCGGGTTGCACAGGCTCGCGCCCACCGGCACCAGCACCGGCTCGGTGGTCACCAGCTGGATCCGCGGGCGCAGCACCGGCCGCCGGCCGCTGTCGTCCACCCGCGCCGGATCGGCCAGTACCACCTCGCCGACGAACGCCTCACCGGTCAGCCGGTACTCCGCCAGCACCAGCGGATCGTCGTAGGCGCGCTGCACCGCGTACGTCGCCGCGGCCCGCTCCAGGCGGTGCAGCCGGGCAGCGGCCGCCACGGCACCGTCGCGGCGCGGCTGCGGTGCGCCACCCTCGTCGATGTGCTCGGCGTGGGCGGTGAAGGCGTCCCGGTCGCCGTCCCAGCGCCCGGCCACCCGGGCGCCCGGCGGCAGGGCGCGCAGCAACCCCAGGCCGCGCCACATCAGGTCCCAGGTGGGCGTCAGCTGGTCGCGCAGCAGCCGCTCCAGCCGCGCGTACGCCTCGACCCGGGCCGCCTCGTCGTCGCCGGCCGCGGCGTACGCCTCGATGGCCGGGGCGAGCAGCCGGTTGTCGAAGCCGGGATCGGTCGCCGGGCCGGCCGGCGGGCACACCGCCGGGTCCTCGGCCCGGGCCGCCGCCTCGGCACCGGTCAGCCCGGCCGGCGGGGCGATCCACCCGAGCAGCGCCGGCAGGTGCAGGTCCTCCACCGCGCTCTGCCCGGTCGCCCAGTGCAGCGTCAACGCCTGCGTCATCGCCAACAGTGCCGACGAGCCGGGATGCTCGGCCCGCTCGGCGAGGAAGGTCAGCCACCGCCCCAGCAGCGGCACCTCCGGGGGCACCGGATACTCCCCGTCCACCCGACGGAACCGGGTGGACCGGCCCAGCAGCCGCAGGAACGTCACCCCGGCCGGGTTCGGCACCAGCAACTGCGGCGCGTCGAGGTACCGGTACCGCACGTCCCGCCCCCGGTCCACGGCCACCGCCTCGGTGGCGCCCCGGTGCCCGGCCAGGTACGGCAGCACGGTCGCGGCCAGCTCGGCCGCGAACGCGAACCGGTGGTCCCGGTTACGCGGCTGCGGCACGATCAGCAGCCGACCCTCGCCCGGCGCCGCGCCGACCATCGCCGCCAGCGGCGCGTTCGCCTCGCCGGCCATGGCCAGCGGCACCAGCACCAGCGGTCGCGTCGACAGGTGCTGGTGCCGAACGGTGGCCACCGGCTGGGCCACCCCGGCCGCCACCGCCTGGGCCGCCGCCAACGCCCGCAACGTGCTCACGCCGGCACTCCGAGGGCGTCGGCGCGTAGGCGGGCGGCGGCGCGTAGCAGCGCGGCGGCCTCCGCCCGCTCCGGGTCGGCGGCGCGTTCCCCACCGGCGAGCGCCAGCACCTCGTCCACGTCGGTGATCCCACCGAGCGCCTCACGGACCGGACGGCCGAGCGCGCCGGTGTGCCCGCGGGCCTCGTGCCGGCAGAAGTACGCCAGCTCGCAGCTGGCCAGGCAGTCCGGGGCGTAGCGGGCCGGCACCTGGGACAGCGAGCCGACCAGGGTCGCCGCGTCGGCGGCCGGGTCGGCGGTGAAGTCGGCCGGTACGGCGGCGAGCAGCGTGTCGAGCCGGGCCATCCGGTCCAGCTGCCGGCGTACCACCAGCAGCTGCTTGCGGACGTCGAGCAGGTGCGCCACCGGCTGGTTGGCGAAGTCGCGCGGGCAGACCAGCACCACCTCGTGCGACACCAGCTGCGGATCGTGCCCGTGCCCGGCGAGCAGCTCCCGCAGGGCCAGCACGTACACCGCGGACTGGACCGCCGCGGCGGCCAGCTTGGTCGGGTCGGCCTGCCCGTCGATCACCGGAAACGACTTGACCTCCACTACGTGGAACCGGCCGCCCAGCCGGGCGGCCACCAGATCCGGCTCCAGGTGCACCCGTCGCCCGGCGACCTCCAGCCCGAGCAACGGATGATCGAACAGCGCCGCCGGCTCGTCGGTGCCGCCGGCCTCGGATGCGCCGGCAACGTCGGACGCGCCGGCATCGGCGGCAGCGGAGCCGGCGGTGGGTAGGGCGGCGGCGAGGAGCGCGGCCGAGCGCCGCTCCCGGCCGGCCGGGTCGTCGCCGTCGCCGAGGTCCGTCCAACTCGCCGTCGCCGGCACCGGTACGCCCAACCGCTCCGCGACCAGCCGCAGCAGCTCGGTTCCGCCGTCGGCCTTCACCTGCGCCTCGAACGCGTTGCCGCGGGTGATGGCGAACCGGGACTGCCCGAACCCGGCGGGGAAACCGATCCGCTCGGCCAGCAACGGCTTGTCCACCCCGGCGCCGTCCAGGACCGCCCGGCGGGTGCAGCCCGGGTTGCCGGTCAGCGCCGCGATCGTCCGGGCGTTGTGCCGGCGCGGCGGCACACCGCCCCGAATCGTGGCCAGTCGCTCCTCGCTGCTCGTCACGACACGCCACGATAGTCGCGCCCACACACCTGCACCCGTGTCAGCGCCGAGCCGCCAGCGCCCGTCATCGTGCTGTCACGGCGAGGTTTCAGCCCGTGGTGACCTTCTCCGCCGGCCCTGCGGTGCGGGCTCGGCGGAGCAGCACGGCGGTGGCGACGGTCGCGCACGCCAGCACCCCCGCCATAGACCACAGCACGGTACGCAACCCGCCGGTGAAGCCCGGGTCGGCGAGCCGGCCCCCGGTGGCGCTGGCCAGCACCGCACCGACCACGGCGATGGCGATGGTCTCGCTGGCCAACCGGGCCGTATTGATCATCCCGGCACCGGTGGCGGCCCGGTGCGGCGCAACACTGCCGATGGCCAGGGCGTCCAGCAGGCCGATGGAGAGCCCGATCCCGACGCCGATGGTCAGCAACGGCCCGGCCAGCGCGGCGGTGCTGCTGGTCGGGGCGAGCACGGTGGCCCAGGCCGCGCCGACCGCGACCGTTGCCACCGACACGACAATCACCAGTGAAGCCGGCACCACCCGGGTCAGCACGCCACTGAGCAGCGGGAACACCACGGTGGGGGCGGTGAGCAGGATCAGCGTGGCACCGGCCGCGCCGGAGGACAGCCCGACCACCGTGGTGAGGTACGACGGCAGGTAGACCAGCAGCGGCACGAGCACGGAGATGATGGTGGCCGCCGCCAGGCAGATGCCGAGGAACTGGGGGTTCGCCAGCAGGGCCAGGTCGAACATCGGCTCCGCGCGGCGCCGTTGCACCCGGACGAAGGAGACCAGCAGCGCGACGGCGGCGGCGAACGCGGCGACGATCCGCAGATCGGCCCAGCCGAACTCGGGGCCCTGCACGAAGCCGAAGATGAGCAGCAGCAGCCCCGCCGTGAACGACACCGTGCCGACCCAGTCGACCCGGCCCGCCTGCGACTGGCGGGACTCGGGCAGCAACGGCACCAGGGCCAGCACCAGCAGCGCGGCGATGGCCGGCGCGGCGAAGACCGCCCGCCAGCTGAAGGTGTCGATGAGCAGCCCGGCGATCGACGGGCCGAAGGCCAGCCCGACACCGATCGTGGTACCGAAGACGCTGAAGGCGCGGGTCCGGGCCGCGCCGTGGAAGGTGCCGGCGAGGATCGCGGCGGCGCTGGTCGCGGCGGCGGCCGCGCCGACACCGGCCAGCGCGCGTACCACGTCGAGCAGCAGGATGTCGTCGGCGACCGCGGCGAGCAGCCCGGCCCCGGCGAAGATCGCGACCCCGGTGGCGAAGACCCGACGCCGGCCGAACAGGTCGGCCAGCGCCCCGGTGGCGAGCATGAAGCTGGCGAAGGTGGCGTTGTAACCGTTGATCACCCACTGCACCCCGGCCAGCCCGGCGTCGAGGTCCCGGCCGATGTCCGGCAACGCGACCGAGGCGCCGGTCAGCGAGACCGGCAGTGAGAGGGTGGACAGCAGGACGACGACCAGCACGATCGCCGGGTGGTTGCGCAAAGAGTCTCCCTGTTCCGACAGCCGTCCCAGGGTAGTTGCGCAGGTGACGGCCCGGTATCAGGGCTCTCCACGACATTGCTGATCAACCGACACAGCAAGGTCATCGACGCCCGTGCCGCTGGGCGCATAGGATGCGGCCCGCGGTACGTCCGACACGGCAGTCTCTTCGGTGAGGAGAAGGATGTCCGATTCGCCCGACGGCACGGTTCGTGGATCTGCCCGCGCGAGCAACGCCCTACGAGGGCTGCGTCCCCAGGGGCGGGCATCCTGGGTGACCGCCATCCTGGCCGCGTTGACCTTGGCAGCCCTGCTCGGCGCCGGCGGCGCGTGGCTCGGGTGGCGCTGGGCCGGAGACCTGCCCAGCGACGCGCAGACCCGAGACCTGGTAGCAGAACTGGCGCCCGACTCGACCGTCCAGCATTTCGGCCGCTACGACGCCCTGTTCGGCTACGAGTACGAGGAACCCCTCAGCTGGGTGTTCGGCAGCGACCAGTATCGCGGCGGGTACGTCGACATCAGCGTCGACGTACCACCGGACGGGTTCGATGCCCTGCTCGGCCGCGTCCGCGAAGGCCTGATCCGGGAAGGTTGGCGCATCGGCCCGAGCACCTTCGGCACCGCCGGGCTGACCGCCGCCAGGGCAGACCTCGTACTCGAGGTCTACCCGGCCCAGGAAGGTGGCGCTTCGGCCGGCTTCCCCCCGTATGAAGCGTTGGGCATCTACTTCGAGCGTGCCGCACCGGCCGCCGTGACCCCCCTGGCCATCGGCGGCTGGGTCGTGGGACTCGCGCTCGGCTGGCTGGCCGCAACCCGGGTGGCCGCCCGCCTGCGCCGTCGGCCCGTCCCGATTTCGACCAGCGCGACCGCGGCAACCGGCGCGGTGGGCCTGCTCTGGCTGCTGCCGGCAACGGTCATCACCAGCATCGGCTTGGCCGATACTTCGTTCTTCCTACCCGACACGGTGTCCCCGGCGGACCTCTGGGGGGCGTACACCTTCCACCTGATCCGTCCGCTTGCCGCCGTGGGCGCCGCCTGCCTCCTGCTGGCAGCAGTCGGTATGGTCCTCACCCGCAGTCGCGGCGAACGGCTCACCCGGTCCGTCTGAATACTCCAGCCCTGCGGGGCCTGGCCGCGGCCCTCAGGTGACCACGGTCGGGCCCCGCAGGTAGGGCTCAGCTGGCCGCGCCGGCGGCGGCCTCCTCCGGCAGCCAGATCGGCTGCCAGTCCGGCACCTCGTGGAAGCGACGCAGTTCGGCCAGCCCGGCGACCGACCCGGACCAGGCCGCGTACGGCGGGTTCTGGGTGTCGAAGCCGCTCTGCACGAAGGTGAGCTTCGTCTTCCCCTCGGACTCGGCCAGCTCCCAGTTGGTCACCCCGGACGGTCCCCAGTCGACCGACATCCGCCGGCCGGGCTCCAGGTCGACCACCTTGGCGGCGTACCCGCTCTCGAAGCCGCCCATGGCGTACCGGCCGCCGACCCACGGCTCGATGCCGATCGGGTAGCCGAACCAGGTGCTGGCCTGCTCGGAGTCGGTCAGCGACTCCCAGACCTTGTCGGCCGGCGCGGCGATGACCAGCTCGCCGCGGAACTCGGTGCTGGTGAAGTCCGTCTTCGGCAGCAGCGGGCGGCCCTCCAGGTGGGCGGCGAGGTTGGCGATCGCCAGACTCCAGTAGGTCTGCAGGACGCCCCTGATGCTGGTGCCGTTGATCACGTCGGCGAAGTCGAAGTGGGACTGCGACAGGGTCAGCACGGTGGCGTCCGACCCGTCCGGGCGCAGCGTGATCTCGGTGGTGGTCTCCACACCGTCGAGCAGCCAGGCGAACCGCAGCCGATCGTCGTCGGCGTGCAGCAGGCGCTGGTGCGCGGCGTCGCCCTCGGGCGTGTAGCGGCCCCAGAACTCGTACCGCTTGGGCAGGTCGACCTCGGCGTACTCGGCCAGCCAGACGCCCAGCTCGGCCGGGTTGGTCAGGGCCCGGCGCACCAGCGTGATCGGCGCGGCGAGTCGGGCGGCGAGGGTCATCGGTTCAGTCACGGTCGGTCCCCTTCGGGTAGCAGGCCACGGCGAGCTTGAAGGCGTCACCTTCGGCGCCGCCGTAGCGCGTGAACAGGTCCTGCAGTGCGGACTGCAGGTCGTGCAGGAATTCCTGCCGGCGATCGGCCGGCACTCGGATCTCGCCGGAGACCCCGATCGAGGGCAACTCCGGGGCGGTGCGGTCCAGGGCCGCGACGTCGGCCTGGACCTCCTCCATCAGGTCGAGCAGGTAGCCCAGGCTCAGCTCGTCGCGAGCCCGGCGCAGCCCGATCCGCCCGACCAGGCGGGGCGACAGCCAGTACGACCGGGCCACCGCCTGGTAGATGCCCTCGGTGATGCCGCGAACCTTGCGCTGGTCGACCTGCTCGACCAGCCCGGCCGCGACCAGCTGCTTGACGTGGTAGTAGACGCGCTGTGGCGTCTGCTCCAGCCGGGCAGCCACCTCGGTGCAGGTGCGTGGCTCGGCGAGTTGGCGCAGGATCTCGACACGCTGCGGCTTGAGCAGCACCTCGGCCTGCTCGATCTGCTCCAGGTACAGGACATCTCTCATGGCAAAATCAGTTTGTACGTACAAAATCTGTTTGTCAATGGGGACGACGAAGACCGCGCCGATCGATCCGGCGCGGCCTTCGTCAGTTGGTTAGGGCAGCCAGTTGGTTAGGGCAGCCAGTTGGTTAGGGCAGCCAGTCCGGGCGCAGCGGATACCCGCTCGCCGCACCCGGGCCGTTGCGCGTCGCCAGGACCTGGTGCAGCTGGATGCCGTTGCGCTCGAACGCCAGCCGCGACCCGGCCATGTAGAGCCCCCACACCCGGGCCGTGCCCGCACCCACCTCGGAGACGCAGAAGTCCCAGTGCTCCACCAGGTTGCGGCACCAGGCGGCGAGGGTCAGCGCGTAGTGCTGGCGCAGGTTCTCCTCGTGGTGCACCTCCAGCCCCACGTCGTGCAGCTCGCTGATCACCCGGCCCGGCCCGGCCAGCTCGCCGTCCGGGAAGACGTACCGGTCGATGAACGCGCCCGAGCGGTGCGGCGCCCGATTGTCCGCCCGGGTGATGCAGTGGTTGAGCAGCCGCCCCTCCGGACGCAGCCGGTCGCGCAGGAACCCGAAGTAGGCCGGGTAGTTGCGCACCCCGATGTGCTCGGTCAGCCCGATCGAGGAGACCGCGTCGAACTGCTCCGGGGGCGCGTCGCGGTAGTCGAGGTGCCGCACCTCGGCCAGCTCGGTCAGCCCCTCGCGCTCGATCGCCGCCTGCGCCCACTGCGCCTGCGCCCGGGACAGGGTCACGCCGAGTGCCTTGACGCCGTACTCCCGGGCCGCGTGCCGGACCATGCCACCCCAGCCGCAGCCCACGTCCAGCAGCCGCATCCCCGCCCGCAGCGCGAGCTTGCCCGCGACCAGGTCGTACTTGCTCGCCTGGGCCTGCTCCAGGGTGTCGTCCGGGCTGCGGAACACCGCGCAGGTGTACGTCATCGACGGGCCGAGCACCTTCTCGTAGAAGGCGTTCGACACGTCGTAGTGGTGCGAGATGGCACTGCTGTCGCGGAAGCGCGAGTGCCGCAGCCCGCCCACGATCCGCTTCCAGCGCGGCAGCGCCTCCTGCGGCGGCGCCGGCGGCGGCATCAGCCGCTCCCAGCCCAGCCCCCGCACCAGCGCCAGCCCCTCGGCCAACGCCGGCGCCCGCAGCCGCAGCTCGTCCTTGAGCACCCGCAACGCCTCGTACGGGTCGCCCGGATGCACCCCCTCCAGGGCCAGGTCACCGCTGACGTACGCCCGCGCCATGCCCAGATCGCCCGGGGCGGTGAGCAGGTACGACAGCCCTCGTTCGGTTCGGATCGACAGGGTGATGCCGGCGTCGGCCGGGCCGATGGCACTGCCGTCGTACGCGGTGACGCGCACCGGCAGCGGGCCGTCGGTCAACGTACGGACGATGTCCGCCACGGTCGGCCCACGCCGCCGGCCCCCCGGGGGCGGCGTGGCGGGAGCGCCGGCCGCTCCCTGGTCTCGGTCGGTCAGGCTCATGCTCGCGCTACCGCCTTCTCGTACAGTCCGGTCAGCCGATGCTCCGGGTCGTACCGGTCCCGCACGACGCGCCACGTGTCGCCGCCGTAGAGCCGGTCGAACGAATCCCGGTCGTAGTACGCGTCGGAGTAGAGCGACTTGTGCCCGCCCGCCTCCGACACCGCGCGCTCGATCTCCCGGTTGACGTCGCCGTCGGCGGCACCCGTGGCGATCGGAACGCTCCCCCAGAACCCGATGTTGACGTAGTCCTGCCCCGGCCGCAGCGGATACAGCGGCCAGGACCGGGCCGATCCCGCACCGGCCGGCTCACGCAGCCGCAGCGGGCACAACCACACCGGCGTCATCCCCACCCGCCGGGCAAACCAGTGCAGGAACTCCGCGGTGCGCTCCAGCGGGACCTCCACGTCCTGCACGACCCGCTCCCGGGCCGGCTGGCCGCGCCACCGGTCGATCCGGGCGGCCACCTGGTGCCGGTGTTCCAGCCGCACGATGCGGTGATAGACGTCGCTGCGCCGCCACCGCGCCGGCCACAACCGCCGCACCACCGGGTGCTGAACGCCGAACGCCGCCGAGCACCAGAACCAGTCGGTGTCCCAACGCCACAGGTAGTCGTACGCGGTCAGCGCGTCGTGCTGGCGGCGGTGCAGCGAGCGGTAGTAGATGTCCTGGCCGGTGTAGTCGGAGACCGCGGGCTCGTCGTCGGTGAAGGTCGCCAGCACGAGGTACGCCTCGTCGGGGCTGAACATCACTCCGTCCATCGCGTCGACGCTCGCGCCGGCCCAGGAGCGGGTAGCGGTGATCTCACCGATCGCGTCGGTCAGCTCGGACAGGTTCGTGAACCGCAGGTTGCGCAGCGCCACGTGACGGCGGACCGGTTGCAGCTCGATGCGCAGCCGGGTGGCGTAGCCGAGGCTGCCCAGCGAGTTGGGGAACGCGGCGAACAGGTCGGCGTGCTCGCCGTCGGGCCGGGCGGTGACCACCTCGCCGGCGCCGGTGAGCACGTCCAGCTCGGTCACCGACTCGTGCGGCAGGCCGTTGCGGAACGAGGTCGACTCGATGCCCAGCCCGGTGACCGCCCCGCCCAGGGTGATGGTGCGCAGCTGCGGCACCACCAGCGGCATCAGGCCGTGCGGCAGGCTCGCGTCGACCAGCCGTTCGTAGGTGCACATGCCCTGCACGTCGGCGGTGCGGGCGACCGGGTCGACGCCCAGCACCCCACCGAGCCCGCTGACGTCCAGCCCCGTCGTGCGGGGGGCGTTGCGCGGGCGGAACAGGTTGGAGGTGCGCTTGGCCAGTCGCACCGGCTGGCCGGGTGGCACCGCCGCGTACGACCGTCGCAGCTGGGCCACTGCCAGGTCATGATCACGCACAGCGTGCATGGGATCACCTTACGCGTCACCGGTGACACTGGCGGGATGTCCACGGGAGACGTTTCGCGCCCGGATCGGCGTGCCGGTCCGATTAGCCTGGGGGCCATGCCGAAAGCCGTCTGGAACGACCTGGTCGTAGCCGAGAGCGACGACACCGTGGTGGTGGAGGGCAACCACTACTTCCCTCGGACCGCCCTGCGCGAGGACCTGATCCGCGCCTCCGACACCAACACCTACTGCCCATGGAAGGGCACCGCCTCCTACTACAGCCTCGAACACGACGGCCGGACCAGCGACGATGCGGTCTGGTACTACCCCGATCCGTTGCCGGAGGCGGAGATGGTCCGCGACCGGGTGGCCTTCTGGAAGGACGTCCGGGTCGTCGACTGAGTCACCGCCGCCGGGGGCGGCTGGCCCACGTCGGCCGGCGTGGGCCAGGATGCCGGCATGTCGGAAACCGATGGATCGGGCACCGTCTACGGCAGCCGCCGCCCCGGGCTGCCCCGCGACCCGCTGATGCGGGTGGCGCTGGCGGTCGGGCTGGTCGGCGTACTGGTCGGGGTGCTGTTCGGCACCGGCGTGCTCGGCGGCGGCGACCCGACGCCGGCACCGACCACGGCTGCGGTCAGTCCGACGCCGGCCGAGCCGAGCCCGACCGAGGAGGAACCGCCGCCCACCACAGAGGCGCCCGAACCCACCCC
Source organism: Micromonospora sp. NPDC051296 (assembly GCF_040682255.1). Classification (NCBI taxonomy): domain Bacteria; kingdom Bacillati; phylum Actinomycetota; class Actinomycetes; order Micromonosporales; family Micromonosporaceae; genus Micromonospora; species Micromonospora sp. NPDC051296. The sequence continues at coordinate 39,148 of NZ_JBFBAO010000002.1, forward strand.
ATCGGCCGCGCCCAGCGCCGACCCCGACGCGATCACCGGTCCGAAGGTGTTCCACGGTGTCGGCTCGGGCCGGTGCCTCGGGCTCGACAGCGGTGGCGAGAAGGCCGTCGCCGAGCTGGCCGACTGCACCGGCGGGCCGGAGCAGCAGTGGGTGGTCAACCCGTTCGGCCCGGACGCGGTGACCCTGACCAACGCGGCGCACAACCAGTGCCTCGACGTCGAGGGTGGCAGCGGCGACGACGGCGCCCGGTTGCAGCAGTTCGGCTGCCACGGCCAGGGGAACCAGCAGTGGCGGCTGCACCCCGTCGGCGACGGCACGACACTGCTGGTTGCCGTGCACAGCGGCAAGTGCGCGCAGGTCCACGACGGCGCGACCGGTGCCGGCGACGACATCACCCAGGCCCCGTGCGACGGCAACCCGGCCCAGCGCTGGACGCTCCAGTGAGTCAGCTCGACCCCGAGGGCACCGGGCACGTCGCCCGACCCGCTCAGCCCCGGTAGCTCCACGCCCTCGGCGCGGCGGCGACCGGGGCCGGCTCGGTGAAGGCGGCGCCGCGGCGGCGGATCAGCATCACCGACAGCACGGCCGCCCCCACCGACAGCGTCCCCGCTATGTACCAGGCCAGCGTGTACTCGCCGAGCTGGTCCCGGACCAGCCCCGCCCCGGTGGCGGCCACCGCCGCGCCGAGTTGGTGGGCGGCGAACACCCAGCCGAAGACCACCGCCGCGGACGCGCCGAAGTACTCCCGGCACAGCGCCACCGTCGGCGGCACCGTGGCCACCCAGTCCAGCCCGTAGAAGATGATGAAGACCAGCATGCTCGGCTCGGTGGTGGCCGCGAACAGGCTGGGCAGCACCAGCAGCGACCCGCCGCGCAGCGCGTAGTAGGCGCCCAGCAGCAGCCGGGGGTCGTACCGGTCGGTGAGCCAACCGGAGGCGACCGTGCCGACGATGTCGAAGAGGCCGACCAGCGCCAGCAGCCCGGCCGCCGTGGTCTGCGCCATCCCGTGGTCGTGCGCAGCCGGGATGAAATGCGTTCCGACCAGTCCGTTGGTGGTTGCCCCGCAGATCGCGAAGCCGGCGGCCAGCAGCCAGAACGGCCGGGTACGGGCCGCCTGGGCCAGCGCGCCGACCGCGCGGGCGGCGGCCCCGCCGGCCGGCCTCGCCGGCTCGACGACCTCGGTCGCGCCGTACGGGGGCAGCCCGAGATCCGCCGGGTGCTCGCGCAGCAGCCGCAGCACCAGCGGTACGACCAGCAGCGCCGCCCCGGCGACGACCAGCGCCGCCGCCCGCCAGCCGTACCTGCTCACCAGGATGGCCAGCAACGGCAGGAAGACCAGCTGGCCGGCCGCCCCGCCGGCGGTGAGCACGCCGGTGACCAGGCCACGGCGGTGCACGAACCAGCGCCCGGTCACCGTCGCCACGAACGCCAGGGCCATCGAGCCGGTGCCCAGCCCGACCAGCACGCCCCAGCAGAGCACCAGCTGCCAGCTCGCGGTCATGAACACGGTCAGCCCGCTGCCGGCGGCGACCAGCGCCAGCGCGGCGGCCACCACCCGGCGGATGCCGAACCGGTCCATCAACGCGGCGGCGAACGGCGCGGTCAGCCCGTAGAGCAGCAGGTTCACCGAGACGGCCGCGGAGATGGTGGCCAGCGGCCAGCGGAACTCGGCGTGCAGCGGGTGCAGCAGCACCGAGGGGGTGGCCCGGAAGCCGGCGGCGCCGACCAGCGCCACGAAGGCGACCGCGGCGACGATCCAGGCCGGATGCAGGCGGACAGGTCTTTTCACCAGGCGAGTCTGCGGCGCGGCGGCCGGAACGGCGAGTGGCCGGAAAGCCATGATGCGCAATAATCAGGCCATGACCCCGCACCGCGTCGCCGTCCTCGCCCTCGACCGGGTGGTCGGCCTCGACCTGGGCACCCCCGCCCAGGTCTTCAGCACCGCCCGGGACGCCGACAACGCGCACTACTACGCCGTCGACACCTGCACCCCCGGCGCCCGGCCGGTGCGCAGCAGCGCCGGCTTCCGGGTGCTCCCCGACCACGGGCTGGAGCTGCTGGAGCGGGCCGACACCGTGGTGGTGCCCGGGGTGCACGGCGACGCCACGCTCGCCCCGGTCGAGCCCGAGGTGATCGAGGCGCTGCGCGCCGCGTACCACCGGGGCGTACGGATCATGTCGATCTGCACCGGCGCGTTCGTGCTGGCCGCCGCCGGGCTGCTCGACGGCCGGCGGGCCACTACCCACTGGGCGTACGCCGACCGCTTCTGCCGGCTGCACCCGCACGTCGACCTCGACCCCGACGTGCTCTTCGTCGCCGACGACCGGGTGCTCACCTCCGCCGGAGTCGCCGCCGGGATCGACCTCTGCCTGCACGTGGTCCGCACCGACCACGGCAGCCAGGTGGCCAACCAGGCCGCCCGCCGGTGCGTGATGCCGCCGTGGCGCGACGGCGGCCAGGCCCAGTACATCGAACGCCCGGTGCCGCAGGCACCCGACACCAGCACCGCCGGGGCGCGGGAGTGGGCCCGCCAGCGGCTGCACGAGCCGGTCAGCCTGCGCGAGCTGGCCGGGCAGGCCCGGATGAGCGTCCGCACGTTCACCCGGCGGTTCCGCGCCGAGACCGGGCTCAGCCCGGCCCAGTGGCTGCTGCACGAACGCACCGACCACGCCCGGCTGCTGCTGGAGAGCACCGACCTGAGCGTCGACCAGATCGCCCGCCGCAGCGGGTTCGGCACCACCGCCGCCCTGCGTCAGCAGTTGCACCAGCGCATCGGCGTCGCCCCGTCCGCCTACCGCCGAGCCTTCCGCCGTGGGTGAAAATCAGGCCGAGGTACGCAGGGCCCGCAGGTCGGCCAGGTGGCGGGGCAGGTGGACGCGGGTGTGCAGATCGATGGTGCGGCCCCAGGGCAGCGGTTCGTCGACGACGAGGTCGAAGCCCTCACGCAGATATGTCTCGACCGGGGTGTCGGCCGCCAGCCCGAGCCGGGCCACCAGCCCGACCAGCCGATCGCTGGTCTGCCGCAGCCGGTCGGCCAGCCCGTCGAGGCCGCCACACTCGGCGGTCAGCACGTCCAGCTCCGGCCGGTGCACCTCGTCCAGTTCGTAGAAGGCGTACGTCGACCCGGCGAGCACCGCCTCGGTTGCCTCGCTCATCAGCTCGTCGCTGGTGACCAGGTGCGCGACGATCTGCTCGGCGCTGTACCGCCCGGGAGGCGGCGGCCCGAACCCGCCCGCGTCGACCTCGGCCAGCACCGCGCCGTACGCCCGCCGCAGCCCGTCGACCTCCACCCGGCCGAGCCTAGCGGCGACCGCGGCGGGCGCGCAGGTAGTCGCTGACCACGTACTCACCGAGGTCGTCGGTGTCCGGCGTGAACACCCGGCCGCCGCTGCGGCGGGCCACCGCGTCGACGAACCGACGCAGCCCGGGATCGTCGCCGAGCATGAACAGGTTCAGCGTCGCCCGGTACCGGCCGAGCCGGTCCACCTCCCGGATCGTCGCCTCGATCGTCTCCGGCAACGACGGCCAGCAGAACACCGCCTCCCCGTCGTCCGGATCCAGGTGGGCGGTCGGCTCCCCGTCGGTCACCACCAGCACCACCGGCTCGGCGTCCGGGTAGCGCCGCAGGTGCCGCCCGGCCAGCTGCAACGCGTGTTGCAGGTTGGTGCCCTGGGCCAGGTCCGGCTCGACCGCGGCCAGTTCCTGCTGGGTCAACGTGGCCGCCCGCCGGCCGAACCCGATGATCTGCAGAGCGTCCTGCGGGAATCGGGTCGCCATCAGGTGGGCCAGGGCCAGCGCCGTCTGCTTCATCGGCCCCCAGCGCCCCTGCGAGATCATCGAGTACGACAGGTCGACGCAGAGCGCCACCGCCGCCGACGCCCGCCGTTCGGTCTCGACGACCTCGAAGTCCTCCACGGCCAGCTGCACCGGCACCCCCGGGCCGGCCCGACGGATCGCCCGGGTCAGCGTCCGCACCACGTCCAGCGGCTGCTCGTCGCCGTACTCCCAGGGCCGCGACGCGCCGCCGACCTCGCCGGCCGCCCCCGCCGAGCGTAGGTCGTGCCGGCCCCGCGGGCCGGCGGTCAGCTCGGCGAAGACCCGCCGCAACGCGGTACCGCCGAGCCGGCGCAGCGCCTTCGGACTCAGCGTCAGGCCCTCGGCGTCCCGGGTCACCCAGCCCTGCCGGCGCAGCTCGCGCTCCAACTCCCGCAGCCGGCGTACGTCGGCGGCGGCGTCGCGGCCCAGCGTCCGGGCCACCGCGTCGACGTCGATGTCGTCCAGGGTGGCCCCAGGATGCGCCTGGCCCAACTGGTCGAGCAGGTCGTCCAGCTCGGCCACCTCGTCCAGCGCCCCGGTCGCCTCGCCGTAGCCCAACGGCCGGCCACCCTGCATCCGCTCGCCCCGGCCCCAGGGCAGGTCCGGCCGTAACGCCCGCAGGTTCCCCTCCAGCGCGGCCAACTCCCCGGCCAGCCGGTCGCCGAGCGACTGGCGCATCAGGCCGGCGAGTTCCTCGCGCTGCCGCTCCGACAGCGAGTTCATCAGCCGCTGCCCGGCCGCCGCCCGGCGGGCCAGCAGGTCGACCAGTTCGTCGACGTCGGCCGGACGCTCCGGGAAGAACTCGCCGTGCCGGCGCATGAACTCGGCGAACGCGTCGGTGGTGTCCTCCGCGCGGGCGTGCCGGGCCAGCAGGTCGTTCAGGTCCCGCATCATCGCGGCCATCCGCTCCTGGACCGCCGGGTCGGCGGCCAGCCGCGCCGAGTCCCGCAGCCCGGCGAAGCGCTGGCCGAGCACGTCGTCGCGCAGCCCGTCGAGGATCCGCTGGAAGATCTGCCGGGCCTCGTCGCTCGCCCACTGGTAGCCGGACAGCTCCCGCACCGCCTGGGCGGTGGATCGGGGCAGGTTGTCCAGCACCGTCTCGGCGAACCGGGCCGCGTCGTCCTGGCGTCCGGCCAGCTCGTCCCGCTCGGCCGCGAGGGCCTGGTCCAGCAGGGCCCGCGCCCGGGTCACCGCGCCGTCCAGGCCGCCCCGGCGCAGCACCTCCCGCCGCAACCGGCGGGCCCGGGCAGTCAGCTCGTCCAGTCCGCCGCGGTCCTGCGGGCCCCGGCGCAGCAGGTCCCGCAGCGCCTGGCGCAGGCTGCCGCCGGCCAGCACCTCCGCGCCGACCTGGTCGACCGCGGCCTGCACTTCGTACGGCGGTGCCAGCGGGTCGGGGCCGCCGCGCCACTGCCCGTAGCGGAACCGGTTGCCGGCCATGCTCAGTCCCGGCCGCCGTAGCGGGTGCGTCCCGAGTCGGTGACGTCCTTGCCCAGCCGGCGGCTCAGGTACAGCCCCTCCAGCACGAACTCGACGGCCGCGGCCGCCTGTCCGGGGCTCGGCGCGTCGCCGAGGCCGAGCCGGTCGAGCACCTTGGCCAGGCCCGGCACCGTCCCCACCTGGCGCAGCAGCTCGGCCGCCGACACCAGTTCCCCGGTCTCGATCGCCTGCCCGTCCTCGACCAGCGCGGTGAAGCCGGAGAGGTCCAGCCCGGCGAGCCGGGCGCGGAACGTCTCGGCGGTGGCGGTACGCAGCAGGTGGCCCAGGACCTCGATCTCCCGGCCCTCCTCGCCGCTCTCGAACTCCACCTTGCCGCGCAACGTCGACGTGACCGGCACCGCGTCCCCCACTCGCGCGACAGGTGTAAGGAAGGGCCCCTTGTTAACGTCTGCGGTAGAGGAAGGGCCCCCTTTTAACGCCTCGCCGTCGAGCGAGGGCGTTTCGCCGAGCAGGCTCGACCGGCGCAGCGCGGCGGCGGCGACCGTCTCCGCGGCGGCGATGGCGAACCGGGCGGAGACACCGGAACGTGGGTCCACCGACGGCGATTCGCGCACCGCTCGGGCGAACCGGGCGAGGACCTCCAGCACGTGCTCCGGCACCTCGGCGACCAGGTCGGCCTCCTGCCGGATCAACGCCAGCTCGAGCTCCAGTTCGGTCGGGTAGTGGGTCCGGATCTCGGCGCCGAACCGGTCCTTGAGCGGGGTGATGATCCGGCCCCGGTTGGTGTAGTCCTCCGGGTTGGCGCTGGCCACCAGGAGCAGATCGAGCGGCAGCCGCAGCTGGTAGCCCCGGACCTGGATGTCCCGCTCCTCCAGCACGTTGAGCAGCGCCACCTGGATCCGCTCGGCGAGGTCCGGCAGCTCGTTGACCGCGAAAATGCCCCGGTTGGTACGCGGCACCAGGCCGAAGTGGATCGTCTCAGGGTCGCCGAGCGTACGCCCCTGGGCCAGCCGGATCGGGTCGACGTCGCCGATCAGGTCACCGACGCTGGTGTCCGGGGTGGCCAGCTTCTCGCCGTAACGCATCGAGCGGTGCAGCCAGCCGATCGGAAGGTCGTCGCCGGCCTCGGCGACCAGCGCCCGCGACGCCGGGGTGACCGGATGCAGCGGATGCTCGTTGAGCACCGACCCGGCGATCACCGGAGTCCACTCGTCCAGCAATGTCACCAGTGACCGGATCAGCCGGGTCTTTCCCTGGCCCCGCTCGCCGAGCAGCACCATGTCGTGCCCCGCGAGCAGCGCCCGCTCCACCTCGGGCAGCACCGTGTCGTCGTACCCGACGATGCCGGCGAACCGTGGCCCGCCGCCGCGCATGCGGGCCAGCAGGTTGTCGCGCAGCTCCTGCTTGACCGTGCGGTACCGGTGCCCGGCCGCCCGCAGCGCACCGAGCGTGCCGGGCAGGTCAGCGGGCGGAACCGGGTTCGCCAAGGACGCACTCACCCGCCCAACGCTAGCTCACCCCTGCGCGTCAGCCCCCCGCACCGAACGTGACCCACCGGCTGATCATGAAGGTGCCGGCTACCCAGAGATCAAGGGCCCGGCAAGCTCATGATCAACGCTTGTCGAGCGGGACCGGCCCGGGGTCGAGGCGAATGAGGGCGGCGTCGATGGCTACGCGTTGGGCTTCGTCGGGGTAGGTGTCCGGGTCGACGGCCGCGAGCGCGTTGAGCCCTTCGACGAGGGCGACCAGGCTCGTCGCGGTGGCGGCACAGTCGGCCGGGTGCCAATCCGGGCGGGCGGCGGCGACCAGGCCGCGGATCCGGTCGACGAACCGACGGTTGTAGCCACGGTGCAGGTCGGCCAGGACCGGGTCGGCCAGCGCGGCGGCGAGGAAGCCGACCCACACCCGGGCCTCCTCCCGCTTCTCCTCGGTCGGCGAGGCGGCCTGCAACAGCACCGCCCGTAGCGCCGCGATCGGCGTTTCGGCACCGGCCTGGGCGGCGTCGGCGCGCTGGCCGGTGCGCCGGTGCAGCAGCTCGCGGGCGTGCACCAGCAGGGCCTGTTTGTCGGCGAAGGTGTGCAGCACCATCCCGGTGGTGCAGCCGGCCGCCTCCGCGACCGCGCGCAGTGTGAGCCCGGGCAGGCCGCGCTCGGCCAGCACCGACCAGGTCGCCGCCGACAGGCGTCGTTGCTGGTCGGCCAGGTCACGCCGTCTGGCCATCGGTCCCCTTCCGTGAGCCCATACCGTAGCGTACGTTACGGTAACAGTTGTTACGGCAAGCCGCGACGGAAGGGAGGCGCGATGCTCTCCATCGACCACGAGCCGTGGGAGTCGACCGACGCCGCGCGGCTGCGCGCCGCACAACGGGCCGAACTCGACGCCCGGTACGGCAACGACGACCACGAGCCGGGCACGCCGCCCACCGCCGAGACCGTCAGCGTCTTCCTGGTCGCCCGGAACGGCGACGGCACCGCCGTGGGCTGCGGCGGCCTGCGCTTCCTCCGGTCCGGCACCGCCGAGATCAAACGGATGTACGTCACCCCGCCCGCCCGCGGCACCGGCGTGGCGACCGCCATCCTGCACGCCCTGGAGAAGGCCGCCCGCGACGCCGGCGTACGCACCCTGCTGCTGGAGACCGGCACCGCCCAACCCGACGCGATGCGCTTCTACGAACGCGAGGGCTACCGGCGCATCGACAACTTCGGCCCGTACCGGGCTGAGCCACTCTCCGTCTGCTACGCCCGCGACCTGCCCTGACTGGCCCGGCCGGCCCGACCCCCGTGCGGGCCGGCCGGGCCAGCGGCTCATTCCCGGCCGCAGCGACCGCACGCACCCCGCCTGCGCAGGTGGTACGCGTACGCCGCCGCGCCGAGCGCCAGCCCCCAGAGGGGGAAGAACAGGATCGGGGCGGCAGCCATGCTGAGCCCGCCGGCCAACGCCCAGAAGTTCGGGCTGCCCAGGTAGCCCATGCTGGCCGCCAGCACCGCGACCGCCACCACGGCCGCCGGCACCACGGCCAGCCGCACCGGCACTCGCCGCCCGGCCAGGCCCACCATCCAACGCGGGAACCGCTCGCCCCAGCGCTGGACCAGGCCGAGGGTGAGGATCGCCCCGACCATCGCGAACGCGCCCAACCCCGCGCCGGCCCACACCGCGCCGGTGTCCCGCAGCTCGGCGAGCATGCCTGCGGAGATCCCGAACGGGATGCCGGCCGCCCACGCGAGCCGGGTCAGGGCGTAGCAGGCCGGTACGGCCACCGCCACGTACCCGGCCCACCGGCCCCAGCGGGCCGCGGACGCCGGGGCCGTCCAGCCCGCGTCGTCCCCGCCTGCCCGGCCGCATCGGGCACAGGCACCGACGGTACGGCGCTGCCAGGCCAGCACGACAACCCCGAGCAGCAGCCCGCCGAACATCGCCGCGGCCTTCACGAACAGGGCCCAGGTGAACACGTCGGCGTAGTCCACGTCCGGCCAGCCGAACGGCGCGCCGAGCAGCAGGATCGGGGCGTACCCGAGAAGGACGAGCACCCACGCGTCCGGCACCACGACGGCGAGCACGAAGGCCACCGCCCAGCCGAGGCTGAGCAGCGGCACCCGCCAGCGGACGGCAGGGCCGGCGGTGGGACGGCTCATCACCAGCGCCGCCACCGCCGCCGCGAGCAGCAGCACGGCGAACAACGGTGGCCCGAGTCCGACCGGAATCAGCCGGAGCAGGGTCGTCCCGCTACCACCCGGATTGTTGGCGCCGAGCGGGTAGCCCGCGCCGGTGAACGTGGCGAGCAGGGCGAGGACGCCCCAGAGACCGAGCCAGCCGGCGGCGAGCAGGGCGAGCCGACCCGGCCGGGTGGCGGTCGGTGTGGGTACGGTCCGCGTCGTCATGCCGTAAGCCTCGGCCCGCTGGGCCGGGGAAACCTCCCGCCGGCCGGGGAATCCGCTCCCCCACGCGGGGGAGGTCAGCCGGCGGGGACCACGAACCCCGACTCGTACGCGGCGATCACCGCCTGGGTCCGGTCTCGCACCCCGAGCTTGGCCAGCACGTTGCCGACGTGCGTCTTCACCGTCTCGACCCCGACCACCAGCCGGACCGCGATCTCCGGATTGGACAGTCCGGCGGCCATCAACCGCAGTACCTCCGCCTCCCGCTCGGTGAGTCGGGCCGCCCGCAGCCCATCGGCGCCCCGCCGCCCGTGGGCCCCGACGAGCCGGCGGATCGCGGCCGGGAACAGCAGTGACTCCCCGCGCGCCACCACCCGTACCGCCTCCACCACCTCGGCCGGCCGGGCCCGCTTGAGCAGGAAGCCACTGGCCCCGACGCGCAGCGCGTCGTAGACGTACTCGTCGTTGGCGAAGGTGGTGATGACCAGCACCCGGGGCGGCTCGGCGGAGGTGGCCAGCAACTGCCGGGTGGCCTGGATGCCGTCGATCCCCGGCATCCGCACGTCCATCAGGACCACCTGCGGCCGGTGCCGGGCGACCAGCGGCGGCACCTCGGCGCCGTCGGCGGCCTCGGCGACCACCCGCAGGTCCGGCTGGGCGTCGAGGATCGCCCGCAACCCGACCCGGATCAGTTCGTCGTCGTCGACGATCAACACGTCGGTGCTCATCCGGCCGCCCCGATCGGCAGCCGCACCCGCACCCGCCACCGGTCCTGGTCCGGGCCGGCGGTCATCCCGCCGCCGAGCAGCAGCACCCGCTCCCGCATACCGACCAGCCCCCGCCCGCCGCCCGCCCCCGGCACGTCACCCAACCCCGCCGCGCCGCCCGACCTCGGACCGGGCTGGTCGTTGACCAGCTCGATCTCCAACCCGTCGGGCCGTACGTCGACCCGCAGCGCGACCGACCCACGGCCGTGCCGCGCGGCGTTGGTCAACCCCTCCTGGAGGATCCGGTAGCCCTCCCGCGAGACCGCCGGCGGCACCCCGTCCAGCGCCCCGCGCACCCGGCTGCGTACCGGTTGGCCGGCCGCCCGGGTGTCGGCGACCAGTGCGGGCAGGTCGGCCAGGGTCCGTTGCGGACCGGTGGACGACGCCCCGGTCTCCCGCAGCAGCCCGAGCACATGGTCGAGATCGTCCATCGCCCGCCGGCCGGTCTCCTCGATGGCGGTCAACGCCCGGCGGACGAACTCCGGGTCGCGGTCGAGCACCTCGCGGGCGGCGCCGGCCTGGAGGGTGGCGACGGTCAGCGCGTGGCCGACCGAGTCGTGCAGTTCCCGGGCCAGCCGGTTGCGTTCCGCCAGCCGCGTCGCCCGCACCTCCAGTGCGGCGATCCGCTCGGCCGGCGCGGGGCCGAGCAGCACCGGGGCCATCGACGCGGCCAGCGCACCCAGCCCGGCAACGGCGTAGCCGAGGGCGACCAGGACGAGCACGCCGATGGCCGACAGCCAACCGGTGTCCCGCCCGTCGAACGGACCGAACCGCTGCTCGCCGGCGAACCCGACGTCGAGGCCGGCCTGCGCGACGATGAAGGCCAGCGCCATCGGCACCGCGCTGAACAGGGCCCCCACCACCAGCGCGCCGCTGGACAGATGCAGCCCGATCCAGAGTGCGGCACGCAGCCGGGTCTCCCGGTCGAGCCGGCGGCCCGGCACCGGCTCGGGCAGGCCGACCCCGAGCAGGCCGCGTACGGCGGCGATCTCCAGCGCCCGGCTGCCGCCATGGAAGATCGGCACGACGGCGATGGCGGTCGCCAGCACCAGCAGCGCGAGCACCAGCGGCCGGGGTGCCTCGGGGTTGCCGAACAACTGCGCGAAGGCCACCACGAGCACCCCGTACGGCAGCGCGAGCACCCCGCCGAGCAGCAGGAAGACGCCTTGCCGCCAGGTGCTGCCGGCGACCAGCGGACGCAGCGCCGTGCGAGGATTCATCGCCCCATGATGCCGCCGCCCCACCCGCACCACCTCCCCCACCACGGGGAGACACCTCGCGCGCTGCGCCCTGATCGTCTGCGGTTCAGTGACCCGACACGCCGGGGCGGGGGTCACCGGAGTGCAGACGATCAAGGCCGGGTGGCTCCGGCGCGCGCGCCGGGTCAGCGGCCGGCGCGGGCCTTGATCAGGCGGGGCACCGCGGCCAGCCCGGTTACCGGGCGGAACGCCCGCGCCGCGTTGACCAGCGCGGCGTACTCGTCCTCGGTCAGGTCGATCTCCGCGGCGGCGGCGTTGCGTTCCATCTGCTCCACGCTGGACGCGCCCGGGATGGCCACCACGTTCGGGTGGCGCAGCACGTACGCCAGGGCGATCTGGCTCGGCGTGGCGTCGTGCGCGGCGGCCACCTGGCGAAGCGTCTCGATCAGCGCCGTGCCGCGCTCCAGGTTCTCCGGCAGGAAGTACGGGTTGGCGCGGCGCACCGCGCCGACCGGCGGATGGTGTGCGTCGTACCGCCCGGAGAGGAACCCCTGCGCCAGCGGGCTGTACGCGATGACCAGCCGCCCGGCCTGCTCCGCGTACGGCAGCAGATCCTCCTCCGGCTTGCGGTCCAGCATGCTGTAGCGGACCTGGTTGCTCAGCACCCGCCGGCCCAACGCGGCCTCGGCGACCTGCCAGCGGCGCAGGCTGTAGTTGCTCACCCCAACCTCACCGACCAGCCCGACATCCTGCAACGCGCGCATGCCCCGCATGGTCGTCTGGTCGGCGACCACCGGGTTGTGATGGTGCAGCTGGTAGAGGTCGATGCTGGTGACGCCGAGCCGGGCCGCCGAGGCGACCGCCCGCTGCTGCACCACCGACGCGACCGGCAGCACCGGAAAGATCTTGGTGGCCACGGTCACCTTGTCGCGGTCGCCGGCCAGGGCCGCGCCGAGGATCCGTTCGCTGCGGCCGAAGCCGTACAGCTCTGCGGTGTCGAAGAGGGTGACGCCCAGCTCGACGGCGCGCCGGACGATGTCCGCCGCCAGCCGTTCGTAGTCGGGGCCGTAGCCCCACTCCCGTGAGCCGAACTGCCAGGTACCGAGACCGATCTTGGACAGGGGTTTCGGGGTGTCGAGCCGCACGTAGCGCATGGCTCCGACCGTACCCGGAGCAGAGCACGACGGCCGCCGATCCGCCCCGACCCGACGCCCGCCTCAGGTCCGGCGGCGTGCGGGTGTCACGCGGCCGACCCCGGACTATGGTCATGATCGTGACCTACCTCCCCGCCGACACACGCTACGACCAGATGACCTACCGGCGCAGTGGAGCCAGCGGGCTGCGCCTGCCGGCGATCTCGCTCGGCCTGTGGCACAACTTCGGGCCGGACCGCCCCTTCGAGCGCCAGCGGGACATCGTCCGGCGCGCCTTCGACCTCGGCGTCACCCACTTCGACCTGGCCAACAACTACGGCCCGCCGCCCGGCGCCGCCGAGGAGAACTTCGGCCGGATGCTCGCCGGCGACCTCAAGCCGTACCGCGACGAACTGGTCATCTCCAGCAAGGCCGGCTACCTGATGTGGCCCGGCCCGTACGGCGAGTGGGGCTCCCGCAAGTACCTCGTCTCCTCGCTCGACCAGTCGCTGCGCCGCCTCGGCCTGGACTTCGTCGACATCTTCTACAGCCACCGGTACGACCCGGACACCCCGCTGGAGGAGACGATGGCCGCCCTGGACGCCATCGTCCGCTCCGGCAAGGCGCTCTACGTCGGCATCTCCAACTACAACTCCGAGCAGAGCCAGCGGGCCGCGGCGATCCTGCGCGACCTGGGTACGCCACTGCTGATCAACCAGCCGTCGTACTCGATGTTCAACCGCTGGACCGAGGAGGACGGCCTGCTGGACACGCTGGAGCGGGTCGGCGCGGGCTGCATCGTGTACAGCCCGCTGGCGCAGGGGCTGCTCACCGACCGCTACCTCGACGGCATCCCGGCCGACTCCCGGGTCCGCACCAGCGTCTTTCTGAACGAGAGCGACGTGAGTCCACAACGGCTGGCCACCATCCGTGGCCTGGGCGAGATCGCCCGACGTCGCGGCCAGTCCCTCGCGCAGCTCGCGCTCGCCTGGGCGCTGCGCGACCCCCGGATGACCAGCCTCATCATCGGCGCCAGCAGCGTGCCGCAACTGGAGGCGAACATCGCCGCACTGGACAACCTCGACCTGACCATCGAAGAACTGGCCGAGATCGAAACCCAGTTGAGCTGACCAACACCAGAATCGCCCACTCCGCTGGCTGCTGCACGTCCGCCCGTGCGGCAGCCCGCCCGCGTCTGCCGACCCGTGACGCCCTCCGAAGGGCGAGACTTCACCGCCGACCGTTTCAGCCCCGGCGGACGGCCTCCCCGGCCAGCCGGGACCGCCGCCGGTCGTCGTTGCCGGTCAGGCCGAACTTGTCGTACAGCCGGGAGAGGTGCTTCTTCACCGCACTCTCGGTGATGTGCAGCTCGGCGGCGATCGCCCGCACCGTGGGCGGCTCGGGGAAGGGCGTCCCGCCCGCCAGGTACGGCCGGCAGAGCACCGCCATCACCTCCTGCTCACGGGGGGTCAGCGCCGGCGGCGGGGGCGGTGGCTCCACCCCGACGGTGTGCGTACCGTTCGATCCGGCCGGCGCGTGGAACACCAGCCGGGCCGGCCCGATCTCGACCCGGTCCCCGTCCCGCAGCACCTGCGCCGGACGGACCGGGTAGCCGTTGACCGTGGTGCCGTTCGTGCTGCCCAGGTCCCGGATGGACCAGCCGGCGGGGAATCGCTCGACCACGGCGTGCAGCCGGGACACCAGCTTGCTGTCGATGGTCACCTCGTTGCCCGGCGCCCGGCCGATGGTGAGCGCGTCCGCAGCCAGCGGCACCAGGCGCACCGGCCCGGCCAGGTGGACCTCGAAGTACCCGCCCACGCTCACCCGCAGTACGGCTCGGTGGTCGCCGTCATCGACTCGCCGGTGAGCCGGTGCGTCACGGTGGCCGTCGCCACCGTGCAGCCGCCGTCGGCGGTGAGCGGCACCGTCCACAGCTCATGCGGCTGCCCCTGCGCCCGCTGCCGCGCCCCGCTGCCCCCGGGAGCCGGGCGGACCACCAGGTCGATGAGCCAGGTACCGCCACCGGGCATCGCGGTGTCCCGGTACTGCTTCCACACCCAGGCGTACGCCATCGCCGCCTGGCAGGTCGGCGACCAGTACTGCTTCACCGACAGCCCGCGCAGGCCGCCCGCATGCCCGTAGGCGGACGGCCCGACCTGGAAGGCGTCGTCGTAGCAGCGGCCCGGCGGTGCGTCGTCCCGGCTGGCCGGGCGGAGCCGACCGGTGCCCACCACCCGCACGGTCAGCGGTGCCGTACGGTCGGCCACGGTCACCGCGAGCAGCGGCGTCCGCGCTCCCGGCCCCTGCGGGGTGAAGACCACCCGCACCTCACATCGCTGCCCGGGGGCCAGCTCGCGCGCGGTGCAGCCCTCGCCGGTGATCTCCAGATCGCCGCCGTGCGGGCCGGCCGGTGCCACCCCGGTCAGCCGGACCTCCCGGCCTCCGGCGTTGCGGACGGTCACCGCGTGCTCGTCCGAGGCGGCGTGGACCTCGTGCTCCCCCACCGCCAACTCCATCGGTACCGCCACCTCGCCGGCCGGGGGCGTGGCCGCCGACCCGGCCGCGACCAGCACCGAGACCCCGGCGACCAGCGCGCCGACGGCCCGGCCCACCACTCGCCCGGGTACCCGCGTCTTTCGGGCGATGGTGGCGCTGAGGTCCGGGGCGAGGGCGGCCCGGCGCGCGGTCAGCGAGAAGCGGGGTCGGGCCGGCTCCCCCACCGTCACCGCCCCGGTTTCCGCGCCGAGCACGAAGGGTGTCGCCGGTTGACCCGCCGCCCGCTGTGCCTGCCGCAACTCCTCGGCGAAGGCCGCCACGGTCGGCTGCCGCCGGGCCGCGTCCTTCGCCATGGCTCGCTCCAGAGCCACACACACCGCTTCGGGCACGCCGTCGGGGCGCAGGTCGGGTACGGGGTCGGCGGCGATCCGCCGCAGCAGGTCGGCCTCGGAGTCGCCGGCGAACGCCGGCGTGCCGCGGATCCAGTGCAGCACCGTCGAGGCGAGGGCGTAGACGTCCGACGTCACCGAGGCCGGCTCACCGCGCAACACCTCCGGTGCGGCGTGCGGCACGCTCGCGGTGACCCGGCGCCGGCCCGCTTCGGGCACCTCCGCGCGTGATCGGGCCAGGCCGAAGTCGGCCAGCTTCGGCTCGCCGTACCGCGAGATGAGGATGTTGCCGGGCTTCACGTCGCGGTGCAGCACGCCGGCCCGGTGCGCGGTCTCCAGGGCACCGGCCACCGCGATCCCGCCGGCCACCGCCGCCACCCACGGCGGCTCCGCGACCTCCGCGCCGGACCCGGTCGCCGCGCCCTGCGCGGCCAGCCGGTCCGCCAGCGAGCCGCCCTCCTCGTACGCCATGAGCAGGTACGGGTTGCCGGCCGCGGTCCGGCCGGCCTGGTGCAGCGTGACGATGTGCGGATGGTCCGACAGCCGGCCCAGCGTCTTCAGCTCCCGCTCGAAGCGGGCCCGGGACGGGCCGTGCCAGTCGGCCGCGAGCACCTTGACCGCGACCCAGCGGTGGAAATCCGGCTGCCAGGCCCGGTAGACGATCCCGAAGCCGCCCCGGCCGACCTCCACCGCGTCGGTGCATCCCGCGACGCCGAGGTCCATCCCTGGACCGCCGGCGGCCTCCCCGGGGCGGTGGCGCGCCGCCTTCTCAATGTGGCCCATCGCCGACCATTATGACCAAGAGGTACGTCGACACCCCGACGCGCTGGCACCGCGACGGCCGGTGACCCGGCGGGCCCCCCTTCCGCCCGCCGGGCCGGGCACCTCAGCTCTCGCTGGCTGCTGCGAATCAGGCCCCATTCAGGGAACCCCCGTTGCGCGGGCGCCGGTAGGTGGCGAACCGGGGAGCTTTTCCTCCCAACTCTGGATCGCGCCCCGACTCGGGACCTAACGTTTGGGCCGCCCCGCAAGAAGCTCCATTGCGTATTGACGGTGCTGCATTGTGCCCAGAAACCGTCGACGCGGCGGTCTTCCCTGCCCGAAGGAATGGTCATGTCATCTGATCCGGTCACGACAAAATCCAGCCGAAGGTCGTTTCTCCGCAATGCCGCGATCGTCGGCGCCGGGGTGAGCGCCGCCAGCCTGCTGGGGTCGTTGGCAGCGCCGCAGGCGCGTGCCGCAGCCGCCGCGTACGCGCACCCGGGCCTGCTGCACGCCAGTGCGGGTCTCGCGGCGCTGCGGACCAGAACCAGCGCGACGACCGGCCCCTGGGCGGCCGGCTGGAACGCGGTCAAGGCAGACGCGCGCTCCCAGACAGGCTGGTCGGCGCGGCCGGTGGCCGCCCTGAACACCGGTGGCGCCGGCGCGAACCACAGCCAACTGCTCGACGACGCGCACACCGCCTACCAGAACGCGTTGTTGTGGCAGTTGACCGGAAACACCGCTCACGCGAACACCGCCCGCGACATCCTCAACGCCTGGTCGCAGACGCTGACGTCGATCTCCGGTGAGCCGGAGATCGGGCAGACGGCTGGCATTTACGGATTCGTGCTGGCGAACGCCGCGGAGATGGTCCGGGACCACGCGGGCTTCGACGTGGCGCGTTTCGGCACGATGCTGACGAGCGTCCTCTACCCGGCGAGCGACGCGTACCTGGCCGCTCCGCTCGACTCCTGCACGCCCCGGTACGCCACGAACTGGGAACTGTCGCACATCGCCTCGGTGCTGGCGATCGGGATCTTCTGCGACGACACCGCCAAGGTCGACCGGGCGACCGCGCTCATCACCGACACCCCCCGGATCATGAACCTTGTCCCGTACGTGTGGGACGGCGGCCACTCCGACCGGTACTCGGTCACCGGGCTCGGTCTGCTCGCGGTCATCTGCGAGATGGCCTGGAGCCAGGGCCGGGACCTCTACGCGAGCCACGGCAACCGCCTGCTCGCGGCCAGCGAGGACGTCGCGCGGTTCGAGCTCGAACCGTCGGAGACGCCGACCCTCGGCACCTGGGGCACCTCGGCGACCAGCCCGGCATGGGCGATCATCCACGACCACTATGTGACGCGTCGGGGCCTGTCCGCGCCCAACACGGCCACGCTCGCCGACCGGGCGCGGGCCGAAGGCGGCGGCTTCGACCAACTCGGGCTCGGCGCGTTCGCCTACACCCTGTAGCCGCTGGTCACCCATTTCACGAATCCGCCAGTCATTCGACAGAAAGAAACGCTGCGATGAAATTCGTCACCAGAGCCGAGTGGGGTGCCCGTCCGCGCGGGGAGAACGACGACCCGCCGATCACGTCCAACCGGGGCGTCAAGATTCACTGGGTCGGTTCGCTCTATCCGATCGAGTGGTTCCACTCGCAGTGCGCCGGGGGCGTGCGGGGAATTCAGCGCGACCACCAGCAGGGCAACGGGTGGTCGGACATCGGCTACAGCCTGGCGGTCTGCCGGCACGGGTATGTCTTCGAGGGCCGGGGCAGGAATCGCCAGTGCGCCGCGAACGGCAATTCCACCCTGAACCGCAACCACTACGCGATCCTCGCGATGACCGGCACCGGGCGCTCCTTCTGGGGCACGTCCGGAGGGGGCATCTGGGACACCGCCCCCACCGCGGAGATGAAGCAGGGCATTCGCGACGCCATCACCTACCTTCGGCACTACGGCGGCGCCGGCACGGAGATCCTCGGCCACCGGGACGGCTACAGCACGGAGTGCCCCGGCGGGGACCTGTGGGCGATGACCCGCGACGGCACCTTCGAGCCCGGCGCCAGCGGACCGGTCGAGTACATCACCGTGCCCGGTGACACGCTGGGCTCGGTCGCCCGCAAGTTCAACGTCCCATGGGGAGCGCTGGCCGCGGAGAACGGCCTGCCGATGGTCGTGCTCGAGGGCTACGCGTTCGCGATCGGCACCCGCCTGACGATCCCGAACCGGGGCTCGAGCCTGGATCCCCAG
>NZ_JBFBAO010000003.1:0-55242 GCF_040682255.1 Micromonospora sp. NPDC051296
GACCCGGTCGCCGACCAGCGGCGCGGCGTCCCACAGCGCGTTCACCGCGGTCTCCACCGTGCCGGCCAGCACCGCGCGGGCCGCCGGGAGGTTAGCGGGCGGCGAGGTGGGTGGTTTCGTTTACTGAGCGGACCGCGACGCCGCCGTCGGGCCAGCGGTCCAGCACCGAGATGCCGGCCGCGTCGAGGTAGAGCCGGTGCAGGAAGGCGTCGCTGGCGGCGAGCGCGTCGCGCAGGATCAGCTTGATCGGCGAGACGTGCGAGACCACCACGACGGTCTGACCGGGGTACGCCCCGAGCAGCCGCTCGACCGTCCGTCCGCACCGATCGGCGACCTGTGCGAACGACTCGCCGTCCGGCGGGGCGACCCGGGTGGAGGCGAGCCAGGCGTCGAGCTCGCCGGCCCAGCGCTCGCGTACCTCGGCGAAGGTGCGCCCCTCCCAGGCACCGAAGTCGCACTCGATCAGGTCGTCGTCGCGGCGTACCGGCACGTCGCCGAGCGCGGCGGCGATCGCCTCGGCAGTCGCCGTACACCTGGACAGCGGCGAGCTGATCACGGCCGCGGCGTTCGGGGCGAGCGTGGCCACCCGGGCGGCGGTGGCCCGCACCTGGGCCCGGCCCGCTCCGGTGAGCGCGATGTCGCCGCGGCCGGAGTAGCGGCCCTGCTCGGTGTACTCGGTCTCGCCGTGCCGGACCAGGATCAGCCGGGTCGCGGTGAAGCTCGGTCGCGGTTCCCAGGAGACCGGGGCGGTGGTCAGGTCGGCACCCGGCGCCTCGGCCCGGGCGGCGACCTCCGCCGCCCCTCCGCCGGCCGGCTCCGGGCCACCCAGCCGCCGCGGTGGCTCGACCACGCGCGGCGGCGCGACGGTGGGCGTGGCGACGCCCGACGCGGCGGCGGCGTCCATGGCGGCGTTGGCCAGGGCGTCGGCGTGGGTGTTGCGGTCCCGGGGAATCCACTCGTATCGGACCGCGGCGAACCGGCCGACCAGCTGCGCCGCCTGGGCGGCGAGCGGGCGCAGGCCCGGGTGCTTGATCTGCCAACGGCCGCTCATCTGTTCGACCACGAGTTTGGAGTCCATCCGGACCTCGACCTCGCTGGCGCCCAGCTCGGCGGCGGCGGCCAGGCCGGCGATCAGCCCCTGGTACTCGGCGACGTTGTTGGTCGTGGTGCCGATCGCCTCGCTGCGTTCGGCCAGCACCGCACCGGTCGCCGGGTCGCGGACCACCGCGCCGTACCCGGCCGGACCGGGGTTGCCCCGGGACCCGCCGTCGGCCTCGACCAGGACGGTACGCGGTGCCACCGGGTTACAGCCCGGACTCGTTGGTGCGGACCATGATCCGGCGGCAGTCCTCGCAGCGGACCACCTCGTCGGCGGCGGCCTTGCGGATGCGGGCCAGGTCGGCGCCGGAGAGTTCCAGCCGGCACCCGCCGCAGCGGCCGGCGGCGAGCAGCGCGGCGCCGAGCCCGGTGTCGGTGCGGATCCGGTCGTAGAGCTGCACCAGGTCGGCGGGGAGGTCGTTGGCGAGCGGCTGCCGGGCGGAGCGCTTGAACTCCTCCTCCCGGCCGATCTCGCCAAGGCTGTCGTCCCGCCGCTGCTCGGTGGCGGCCCGCCGCTCGCGCGCCTCGGCCAGTCGCTGCTCCACGCCGTCCAGCACCGACTGGGCGGTCTCCCGCTGCTCCATCAGCTCCAGCTCGGCGTCCTCCAGGTCGCTCTGCCGGCGGTTGAGCGAGACCAGCTCGTGCTGCAACGCCTCCAGCTCGCGGGCCGGGCCGGTGCCGGCCGCGAGCCGGTCCTCGTCCTTGGCCTTGCGCGCCCGCACCTGGTCGACGTCCTTCTCAATCCGGGCGATGTCCCGGTCCAGGTCGTCGACCGCCACCTGGGCCCGGACCCGCTCGTCCTCGAGGGCGGACAGCTCCCGCGCGAGGGCCTCCAGCTCGGCCCGCTCCGGCAACGCGCGTCGGCGGTGGGCGAGCTGGGCGAGGGCGGTGTCGATCGCCTGGAGGTCGAGCAGGCGGCGCTGGACCTGGGGGTCAGCCTTCACGGTCGGGACTCCTTGTCGTCCGCTGCGGGTTCGCCCGCGGCGGGTGAGGCGGCGTGTACGGTCCACGGGTCGGTGTCCAGGTCGGACACCAGCGTCTCGACGCCCGGCGCGGCCCGCAGTACCGCGGCCAGGTCGTCCAGCCAGGGCCGCTCGGTGGCCCAGTGGGTCGCGTCGAGCAGCGCCGGCCCGTCGGTGGCGAGATGCTCGCCGGCCGGGTGGTGGCGCAGGTCGGAGGTGAGGTACGCGTCCACCCCGGCGGCGGTCGCGTCCGCCAGGAAACTGTCCCCGGCACCACCACAGACGGCCAGGGTACGCACGGTCCGGTTCGGGTCGCCAGCGGCGCGTACCCCGACGGCGGTGGCCGGCAGTACGGCGGCGGCGTGCCGGGCCAGTTCGGCCAGGGTCATCGGCTCCGGCAGTCGGCCGATCCGGCCGGCTCCCCGGCCCTCGCCGGCGGCGGGCGTACCCGGTCGGGACGGTTGCAGCGGGCGCAGCTCGACCAGCCCGAGCCGGTCGGCGAGGGCGTCGGAAACCCCGGGAACGGCCACGTCGGCGTTGGTGTGCGCGACGTACAGCGCCACGTCGGCCTTGATCAGTTGGTGGATGATCCGGCCCTTGTACGTCGTCGGTGCCACCGACGAGACGCCACGCAGCAGCAACGGGTGGTGGGCGATGATCATGTCGGCGTCGACGGCGAGGGCTTCCTCGACCGTCTCGGGGACCACGTCGACGACGCAGAGGACCCGGCGTACCGGGGCGAAGGGCTCGCCGAGCACCAGCCCGACCCGGTCCCACTCCTCGGCCCAGGCCGGCGGATAACGCCGCTCCAGCTCGGCCACCACGTCGGCGACGGTCGGCAGGGCTGCGGTTGTGCTCACGGCGGGCCAGCTTACCGGCGTCGGCGGCATTGCGGGACGTCACCTGGCCGACCCCGGGGCGCCACCTGTGCGCCTCCGGCACGAAGCCCGGGCCGCGGCCCCCGCCACGACCCGGGCCGAGGGGTGCCAGCCAACGGAGCTGAGGTGTTCAAAGGGGCCCCTTCTACTACCGGAGGCGTTAACAGGGGGCCCCTCCTTTCACCCGGTCCGGCAGAGCCGGTCGCGGACGGCGGTCAGCGGCAGGGCCCAGGGGAAGGCGTGCTGATACCGCTCCCCCGTCCCGGGCGGGTGCAGCGGAAATATGTCGTCGCCGAAGAGCACGCTCACCCCCCACTCGGCGAGCCGGTCGATGCCCGTCCGGAAGGCCGGATGGGCCGCCATCGCCGAGTTGGTGTACGGCACGGCCACCAGTGGTAATCCCCGGCCCTGCGCCTCGACCAGCAGCCCTAGGGCGAGCGTGTCCGCGATGCCGGCCACCCACTTGTTGACCGTGTTGACCGTGGCCGGGCAGACGATCATGGCGTCGGCGGGTGGCAGCACGTCCGGGTCGCCGGGGTTCTTGTAGTGCGTACGTACCGGGTAGCCGGTCTGGCGGGCCAACGCCGTCCGGTCGACGAACTTCGCGCCGTCCGGCGTGGTGATCACGCAGACATCCCACCCGTCCTGCTGGGCCAGCTCGACGAGCCGGCCGACGTCTCGGGCCAGCGGTGAGCCGCAGGCAATGATGTAGAGCACCTCGCGGTGCCCGTCATGGCGGTGCGAACCGGTCATGCCGGCTCCGAAGTCATACTCCTACTCCCATGTGCTCAGCCAACTCTGCGATCAGAGAAGGCGGCGCACCACGTGTGCGACGCAGGACGTCCGACATCACCTCGTGGGCGATCGGCCGGCAGCGGATCTCGGACGGGGCCAGCCGGTCACCGCGCAGCAGCATCTCGCCGGCGTTGGCCACGTCGCCGATCTGCGCGAAGCCCCGGGCCAGGTCGAGCAGGTGGTGCGCCCGACGCTCGGGCAGCATCGCGTCGAACGGCGCGTCCTGGATCTTCTGGCGATGCACCTCGACCGCCCGACCGCCGTCGCCCAGCTCGACGGCCGCCGCCGCGCGGTGCAGCTCCACGTTGGTCGGCCCGAACGACGTCCAGTAGTGGTTCTGGTCGCTGCCGAGCTCGGCCGCCGCCGCGTGGGCACCGTTGAGAAGGTCCTCCACCGTGGCGGTGTCGCCGATCCGCGCGGCGGCCATCGCGCCCTGCAACAGCAGCATCCCGTAGACCGAGACCCGCTCCGGGCGGGTGTCGTTGCCGCCGCCGGGGGCGAGCCGGTTGGCGATGGCGACGTTCAGCTCCAGCGCCGGCCGGGCCCGCCCCATCGCGACCAGGGCGTTGCAGACCCGGGTGGTGGCGATGCCGGCGAGCAGCTGGTCGTCGGCGCGCTGGGCGACAGCGATGGACCGGTCGGCGGCGAGCCAGGCGAGGTCGCACTCGCCCAACTTGCGCAGCACCGAGGAGGCGATCTGGTAGACCTGCCCGAGCAGTTGGGCGGCTCGCTGCCCCTGGTCACTGCCGCCGTACGCGGCGTCGGCCGCCTGGGCGTCGCGCAGCAGCTTCGGCAGCGCCCGGGTCAGCATCCCGTAGCGGCCGTACTGGTAGGTGAGCCAGGCGTGCGTCACGGCCTTGCCCATGTCGTTCAGCGGCGGCGGGTACGGCGCCGCGTCGAAGTACGCGCTGATCGAGTCGTACCGTTCCAGGGCGGCCCGGATCTCCTCGACCTCGACCTGGTCGATGCAGTTCAGCGTGTCGGTGCGCCGCTCCGGGTCCTTGCCGAGCAGCAGCTGCACGTCCACCTGGAGGATGTCGGCGATCTCGTAGAGCACGGAGAACTTGTCCAACCGGCGCACACCGCGCTCGATTTTGTCGACCCAGCTCTTCGATTTGCCCAACCGGTCGGCGAAGACCTGCTGCGACATCTTCCGCCGCCCCCGCCAGTACGCCACCCGCCGACCTATGGGTAGTTCGTCCATCCCCAGTCCTCCCCTTGCTGGAGCCCTGGCCCAGGTGCCGGGGGCCGATCCGCGGGCGTGCCGATCCGTCCGTATCTCAGGTTTCCGCTGGTCGCACAAGTTGTACGTCAGCCATACGGCCAGTCCTCTTAGCTTTCGTGCAAGTTGCATCGGCCACTTTGTCAAAGCAACGAGCGCGGGCCACGGCAGTGACGGTGCTCGACATACGAGCTGGCGCCGGTCGGGCCGGCGAGGGGAGATGGCACCAATGTGGGGGAACGTCGGACCACGCGTGGCACATCTGTCGCCATTGGAGCGGGTACGGCTGCGCCGGGTCGCGGTGCGGTACGCGATGCACGGCTGGGAGGTGACCCCCGGTGCCTGCCTGGCCCGCAGCCGTTTCGTCTGCGGGCGGGCCGGCTGCCCGACGGTCGGCTGCCATCCGGCTCTCGAGGACTGGGAGCAGGCGGCCAGCGCCGACCCGGCCCGGGTGGCCACCTGGTGGCGGTCGCGTCCGCACGGCGTACTGCTGCCCACCGGCCGTTCCTTCGACGTGCTGGAGGTCCCCGCCCACCTGGGCCGGCCGGTGCTGGACGCGGTACGGGCGCACCCCGCCGGTCCCGGCGTACGCGGCCCGGTGCTGATCACCCCGACCGGGCGCTGGATGTTCCTGGTCCGCCCGGGCGACCCGCTGCGACCCGAACTGGAGCACTGTTTCCACGTGGTGCGGCACGGCCCCGGCTCGTGGGTGCCGGCACCCCCCACCCGACTGCCCGAGGGGCAGGTCCGCTGGGCGGTGGCACCCGAACAGGCCCGGTGGCAGCTACCGGACTCCTACCTGCTGCAGAACACGCTCGTCGACGCGCTGCGCGCGGCCGGGATCACGCTGACCTCGGCGCTGGTCCCCGGCCACCTCCCGCTGCCCCGCCGGGGCCGCTGACCCGCCCGTCCACACCCGCTCGCCCGGGCGCCGGCCGACGAAGCCGCTCCACCGGCCCGATTCGGCCCATTGGCAGTAGGCGGCGGCGAGGTCCCCACCGACCGGGCAGCGACGCGCGACGGCGGGCGCTCGTTGAGCACCACGACGGCGCACCCGCGCCGGGAGCGGGGATCCGATGTCCACGGACGACACCACGCACCACCCGGGCGGAGCCGAGCCGCCCCGGCAGCACCGCCCTGGCCGCCGGTGGGCCGCCACCCGACCGCCGGGCTCCCGGCCCGGACGGCCCCGGCCGCCCGGCTCCCGCCCGGCGACCACGCACCGACCGACGCGCTGGACCTGAGCCACCCGCAGGCGAACGGACCGGGCTACCGGTCAGTTCGGGTACGTACCTCGCGAGCAGGATGTTCGGAAACCCGCTACCCGGACGGGACATTCCCCCCGGCCGGCCACGGCAGGCCCGTTCGTCCACACGGCCAAACATAAGCCCCGCTCAGCCGCCGGGCGGCGTCCGCCGGACGGGTTTCGTGCCGCCGGGGCCAAAGTAGCAACAGCAAGAGCGCGTGAGTCCGCGCCGCAGTGGGTATTCCGCCGCACCGTTGCTGAACGCGTGAGGGGAAGGCACATGCTCAGCAAAGAGGATCAGCGCAGATTTGAGCAGATCACCCGCCACCTGCGGGAGAGCGACCCGGCATTCTTCGCCCGGCTCGACCAGCGGGCCCGGGTCCGGCGCGGCCGGTGGCTGCTGCTGTTGACCATCCTGCTGTGGGCGTCGCTGCCGGCGACCACCGTACTCATCGGGCGGCCAGCCGGCGCGATCTGCGCCGTACTGCTGCTGGCCAACTCGGCGCTCATGTGGCGGTTCCGCCACCGCTGGCTGTGACCGCCCGCCACGCCGGGACTACTAGCGTCCGAGCAGCCGGTACGCGTGGCGCAACCGCTCGGCCAGGCCCGGCCCGCCGATCGCCGGTGCGGGCGCGCCGAGCTGGCGCAACAGCAGATCCGGCCGGCTGGTCAGGCTGGGCGGACGGTCCGGCAGCGGCACGGGCGGTAGCCAGAACCGGTCCACCGCATCGGCCAGCGGCGCGTTGGGCAGGTCGGCGAGCGCCCGCGCCGCCCCGGCCGCCGGGACGGCTGCACCGTGCGGGCCGGCCGGCTGGGCGCCGGGCGCTGCGCCGTCGGCGGCACCGGACGGGTGGCCGGTCGGCGAGCCGGCGCCGGCGCCGGCGCCGCGTGGCTGCGCCGACGAGCCGGCGGAACGCAGCTCGCGTAGCCGGTCGAGCAGCTCGGCCCGGCCTCGCCCGCGCCAGTGCAGCAGCGCGAACGGGTCCGCGTCGAACGCCTCGGCGAGCAGGTAGAAAGTGGCCGCGAGGTGTTTGCAGGGCACTGCGACGTCCGGGCACGAGCAGCGCTGCTTCAGGTCGGTCACCGCGGCGGGGAACAGCGGTGCCCCGGCGGCGGCGAACAGCTCCTCCAGCTCGGCCGGCAGGTCGCCGGCGAGTAGCCGGGCGCTGAAGAACGCCTGGGCGGCCAGCTCCGCCTCGACCCGCGTCCAGAGCTCCGCCGGGAACGGCGCCAGTGCGATGTGGACCTGGTACGGCCGGGCCCGCGAGCCCTGCACGACCGCGCTCACCACGCCGGGGGCGACGTCGAGGCTCACCACCTGGCCGGCGCGGGCGTACGACCGGCCCCGGGTCAACCGGGTGCCGAGCGCGAACGACTCCAGCACCTCCAGGAACCGGCGGGACCACCAGGACACGCCGATCGCGCCGCGGGTGCTGCGGGCCCGTAGCCCACCGTCGACCCGCCGGGGTGGACCGTACTCGGCGAACCTGCCGCGGTCGCCTGCGCCGGTGTCCCGCCCGCCACCCCCGGTGACCGAACGCCCGACCCGCCCGGCACCACCGGCGGCGTCCTGGGCGCTCACTCGGCCACCGCCCCGGCCTCCAGGGTGAACAACTCACGCAGCTGGGCGGTGGACAGCTCGGTGACCCACTGCTCGCCGGTGCCGACGACCGACGCGGCCAGGCCACGCTTGTCGGCGATCAGCGCGGCCACCTTCTCCTCCACCGTGCCGGCGCAGACGAACTTGCGTACCTGCACCCGGCGGCGCTGCCCGATCCGGAATGCCCGGTCGGTGGCCTGGTCCTCCACCGCCGGGTTCCACCACCGGTCGACGTGCACCACGTGGTTGGCGGCGGTGAGGGTCAGCCCGGTCCCGCCGGCCTTGAGGGAGAGGACGAACAGGGCGGGACCGCCGTCGGACTGGAACCGGGCGACCATCTCGTCCCGGCCGGCCTTGTTGACCCCACCGTGCAGGAACAGCACTTCCCGACCGAACCGGGCCGACAGGTGCCCGCGCAGCATCCCGCCGAACTCCGCGTACTGCGTGAAGAGCAGGGCCTTCTCCCCCGCCGCGAGGACCTCGTCGAGGATCTCCTCCAGCCGGGCCAGCTTGCCGGATCGGCCGTCCAGCGAGGAGCCGTCGCGCAGCAGCTGGGCGGGGTGGTTGCAGACCTGCTTGAGCCGGGTCATGGTGGCCAGCACGAGGCCACGCCGCTCGATGCCGTCGCTGGATTCGATGCGCGCCAACATGTCGTCGACGACCACGCGGTAGAGCGCCGCCTGCTCGGCGGTGAGGTTGCAGAACACCTCCATCTCCAGCTTCTCCGGCAGGTCGGAGATGATCGACGAGTCCGTCTTGAGCCGGCGCAGCACGAACGGGCCGGTGATCCGGCGTAACCGTTCGGCGGTCTCGGCGTCGCCGTGCCGTTCGATCGGCTCGGCGAACCGCTTGCGGAAGGTCGCCGCCGGGCCGAGCAGCCCCGGGTTGGCGAACTGCATGATCGACCACAGGTCGGCCAGCCGGTTCTCCACCGGCGTACCGGTCACCGCGATCCGGTGCCGGGCCGGCAGCGCACGGACCGCCTCCGCCTGCCGGGTGGCGGCGTTCTTGATGGCCTGGGCCTCGTCCACCACCACCCGGTGCCAGTCGATCCCGGCCAGGTCGGCCGCGTCGCGGGCAGCCACCGAGTACGTGGTGAGGACCAGGTCCGCCGCGTGTACGGCGGTCACGAACCCTTCGCCCCGCGCCCGCAACGCGCCGTGGTGCACGTGTACGCGCAGCCCCGGGGCGAACCGCGCAGCCTCCCGCTGCCAGTTGCCGACCAGTGACATCGGACAGATCAGCAGGGTCGGCCCGGCCTCCGGCGGGTCGGCCGCCAGCAGCGCCAGCAGCTGCACCGTCTTGCCGAGCCCCATGTCGTCGGCGAGCACCCCACCCAGCCCGAGCGACTGCAGGAACGTCAGCCAGGCCAGCCCCCGCCGCTGGTACGGCCGCAGCGTGCCGTGGAAGGACGGCGGCTCCTCGATCGGCGCGAGCCGGCGCTCCACGGCCCCGGCGAGCAGGTCGCCCAGCGCCCCGTCGGCGGCCACCTCCAGCACCGGCAACGCGTCCGGCTGCTCGGCGTCGGCGAGCCCCAGCCGCAGCAGGTCGGCGACGGTCAGTTCGCCGGTGGAGCGCAGCAGCCGCAGACCGGCGGCGAGCCGCTTCGGGTCCAGCTCGACCCAGCGACCCCGCAGCCGTACCAGCGGGGTCTTCAGCTCCGCCAGGCGGGCCAGCTCGTCCTCGGTCAGCGGCTGGTCGCCCAGGGCCAGTTCCCACCGGTAGTCGACCAGCGCGTCCAGCCCGACCCCGTCACCGGGGCCGGTGACCGTGCCGGGAGCGGTCCGGGAGGTGGCCCGCAGCCGCGCGCCGAGCCGCGACGAGGGCCGCCGCCACCAGGACGGCAGCAGCACGGTGAAGCCCGCCGCGTGCAGCATCGGCGCGCCCTCGCGCAGGAACCGGTGGGCACCGTCGGCGTCCAGGTCCAGCGCTTCCGGCGTGGCGGTACGCAGCGCCGTGTCCAGCTCGGGCCAGAGGCGGCTGGCCCGGCCCAGCTCGGCCAGCATCGTCTCCTGCGGGTTGTCACCGGCGACCGGGAGGCGGGCACCGCGCCACACCTGACCGGCGTCGACGTGCAGGCCCGGCTCGTCGGCCGCGCGGAGCCCGAACTCCAGCCGCCACCGGCCGGCGTCGACGGCCCCGGAATCGGCCGGCACCACCGTCACCGGGCCGGTGACCTCCTCGTCCTGCGGCTCGACCAGCCGGAAGCTGGCCCGCACCGCACCGCCGGCGGCGTCGCGCTGCCAGGCGTCCAGTTCGGACCGGAGGGTGTGCAGCGCCGCCGGCTCGGCGGTGAACTCGCGGCGCGGCCCGGTGAGCGCGCCCAGCCACGGGGTCACCGCACCGTTGCGCCGCACCCCTCGGGCCAGCGAGGTCTCCGGCAGCGCCGCGCGCACGGCCGCGTCGGTGAGCGCGTCGAGCGCGTCGGCGACCAGCGCCCCCGGAGCCTCGACCACGGATCCCGACGGGCTGCCGGTGACCGGCTGTTCCGGGTCGCGGTGCGGCCGACCGGATCGGACCGCCCGCCGAGCGGGGTGGGCGTCAGCGGCCGGCATCCCGGGCAGGTCCGCCTCGATCACCGCGCGGGCGGCCGGCGGCAGGGCCAGGGCCAGCGCCCGGGCCCAGCCGGCGTCGGTGCCGGTGAGCAGCGGGCGCCAGACGGCCCGGGCGAGTGCCATGCCGCCAGCGGCCGGCGCGCCCGGCACGTCCGGAGCGGACCGGCCGCCGCCTGCCCCGACGGCAGCGCCTGCCAAGGCGGACGCATGCGCCCGGCCGGACGCGTGTGCGGGGCCGGACGGGAGGGGCGGGTCGGCGAGGCCGGGCAGGACCCGGCCTCGGGTGGCCAGGTCGACGGCGAAGGAGGCCAGCTCGGCCAGGTGCCGCAGGGTCGCACCGGGTGCGGCGGCCAGGCCGTCGAGGGTACGCAGCAGCGGCAGCGCGGCGTCCGGGGCGTACGCCAGGACGGGGACCCGCCAGCCGGCCAGGGTGACCGGGCCGCGGACCGGCTCCACGACGGTGGTCCGGACCAGCTCGGGCGAGTCCAGCGGTGAGCCGGCCCGGGTCGGCAGGCTGACCAGCACGGTGCCCAGGTCGGCCGGTTCGGCGGCCTCGGCCAGCACGGCGACCAGCGTGGCGTGCTCGGCGGCGAACGGGTGCGGGCGTTCCCGGGGCGCCCGGCCGGGACGGCGCGGGGCGTGCGGCGGCCGGGTGCTGTCCTCGGCCCAGATGGCGACGCCCCGGCCGGGCAGCCACATCCCGTGGACGACCAGCACGCATTCCCCCCTCCACCGAGAGGCCCTGGACGCCCGGGGCCCCGGTCAACACCCGGGTCAGGATAGGTGGCGCCGGACGGCTACCGTCGGCGCCATGTACGACCTGTTGGTGATCGGCGGTCTCGGGGTCGACGTACGGGTACGGGTGCCCGCGTTGCCGCTGCCGGTGGTCGACTCCGTCACCGTCGACCCGATCGAACTGCGGATCGGCAACACCGGCGCCGGTGTGGTGCTCGCCGCCCACGCGCTCGGGTTGCGGGTCGCGGTGGTCGACACGGTGGGCGCGGACCCGGCCGGTGACGTGGTGCGGGCCGCGCTGGGCCGCACCGGGGTGCACGTCGTACTGGCCGAGGACCCGGCCGGCACCCGCCGCTCGGTGAACATGGTCGATCCTGCCGGGCGGCGGATGTCGCTCTACGACCCTCGGCCGTCGGGCGGGCCGCCGCCGTTCGCGGCGACGCGGTTGGCGGAGCTGATCCGGGACACCACCCACGTCCACCTGTCGATCATGGGTTGGGCCCGCGACCTGCTGCCCGCCCTCGGCGACGTGCTCGCCGAGGGGGTGGGAACCTCCACCGACCTGCACGACTGGGACGGGCACAACCCGTACCACCGACCGTTCGCCGAGGTCGCGGAGCTGGTCCTGGTCAGCGGCACCGCGCTGGGCGACCGGGCGGCGGTGGCCGCCACGCTGGCACCGCGCCCGGTGCTGGTGACCCGGGGCGCCGACGGCGCGGACCTGCACCTCGGCGGCGAGGTCAGCCGGGTGCCGGCCGCCGTGCCACCCGGCCCGGTGGTCGACACCAACGGGGCGGGGGACGCCTTCGCGGCCGGCCTGATCGCGGCCCGGCTGCGCGGCGCGACCTGGGCGGAGGCGGCCGGGTACGCGGCCCGGGTGGCCGCGGCGGCCTGCACCCACGACGGCATGGAGTACCCGCCCGACCTGCTCCCCCGGCCCTGACCCCGCCCGACTGCTCGGGTAGTGGGTGCGGGCCTTCCCGCCACCGTGATCCGCTGCGGGGCGACGGCGGTCGGGGCAGGATGGGCGCATGGCATCAACGGTTGAGATCCCGCTGGTGGGCGGCTCGGCCGACGGCGAGCACGTCACCGTCGAGCTGGACCCGCACGGCCGGCCTCCGCTGACCCACCACCACCTGGGGCCGGAGGGCCTGGCCGAGGCGGACATCTACGAGCTGGAGTCGATCGGCACGGACGGCCAGCAGTGGCGCTACTGCTGGCGAGGGCCGGCGGTCTGACCGCAACCGCCGGGGTCAGGCACCGACCTCGACGAGGGAACGGCTGCGCAGGCTCTCCAGCACCGCCCGGGTCACCTGTGAGGTGCCCCGCGCCTCCTCGCAGACCTGCGCCACCCGCTGAGCGGTGGTCTCGGCACGCTGGTCGCGTTCGTCCCACAACTGGTCCACCTCGGCCAACAGCGGGCCCTCCACCTCCCGCTCCACGCCGCGCAGCGCCGGCACCCCCAATCGCTGGGCCAGGTCGAAGACCTTGCCGGCGTACGGCAGGGGCAGGAACGGCGTACCCATCATCGCGGCGAAGATCAGGAAGTGCAGCCGCATGCCGACCGCCAGGTCGAAGTGGCGCATCAACCCGAGCACCTGCTGCGGCGTGTAGGTGCCGTGCAGGATGCGTCCCCGCTCCGCGGCGATCATGTGCGACAGCACGCCGTGTGAGTGCCGGATATCGTCGCGCTCCATCGGCACGAACAGCACGTGCGCGTCGATCCGGTGCACCAGGAAGTCACCGATCTGGGCCAGCAGCCGGTGGTAGCCGTCCACGTCGAGCCGTTCCGCGGCCCGGCCCGGCTCCCGCACGCTCATCCCGACCAGCCGCTTGCCGGCCGGCACGCCCTCCTCGCGCAGCAGTTCCGCGGGGAACTCCTCGGGTTCCAGCAGGAACGCCGGATCGGCGGTGACGGTGATCGGGTTGAGCAGTCCGGCCTCCTCCAACACCATCCGCGACTCCTGGTCGCGTACGGTCACCTGAGCGGCGCCGGCCAGCGTCTCCCGGACCATGCCGGTGTCCACCATCTCGCTGAGCGGCCCGACGCCGACGGCGTAGGTCAGCAGCGGCAGGCCGCGCTCCTGCGCAACCCGGACCACCCGCAGGTAACGGCGCGCCTCCTTGTCGTAGAGGATGCCGCCGCCGCCGAGGATGAGCAGGTCCAGTTGGGAGAGGACGAGGGCGGAGTCGGTGCGGCTGACCCCCTCCCAGGGCACCGCCTCCACGTCCGGGTGAGCCAGCCGGGTGTGCTCCGGGTCGCGCGAGAAGACGATGATCCGGGCGTTCGGCTCCTGCTGCCGCAGGTCGGTCAGCAGGCCGGTGAGGATGGCCTCGTCGCCGAGGTTGCGCCCGCCGTACGAGCCGAGCACGCCGATGGTCAGTCCGGCACGCGTCATCCGTCGCTCCTCCCCAGGTGCGTCCGCCTCGACGTTTTCCCTTTCCCCGTTGCACCACTGAACAGTCATCGCCGTACCGGGGATGGCTCAGCGCCGCTCGGCACTAGGCCCGGGATGCCTCAGGCGCCGGTCGGGCACCCGGCGGTCAGGCGGGACACCAGGGCGGCAACCACCTCGTCGGGGTCGAATCCGGCGTCGATCGAGGTGGTGAGCAGGTCGAGCAGGAGCCCGTCCACGGCGTAGTGCAGCAGGGCCACCTCGAACGCGCCGCCGGGCAGTCCGGCGGCGACGTGGAACGCGACGTCCTCGCGATAGCCCCGGCGCAACGTGTCGCCGAGGATCCGGGCCAGATCGGGGCGGCGGGCCGCCTCCAGACGCAGCTCGATCAGGGCGCGGGTGAGTTCCGGTTGCCGGGTGGTCCGCTCGACGACATATCGGACGTAGTCGGTGAGCAGGGCCGGCGACGGTTCCCGGTCGGCCAGTTCGGCCAGGACCGCGTCGTCGGGGGCGAACCGTTCGAAGATCCGCTCTCCGAGCGCGCCGAGCAGTGCGTCCCGGGAGCGGAAGTAGTTGGAGGCGGTGCCGACGGGCACTCCCGCCTCGGCATCGACGGCCCGGTGGGTGAGCCCTCGGGCACCGTTCGCTGCCAGCACCCGCAACCCGGCGTCCGCCAGGGCCGCCCGCCGCTCGGGGTTCCGCGCCATGAAGAAATCCTAGCAGGAACCACGACAGGTGTTGTAGATTGTCAAACCACAACATCCGTAGTGTTTGGAGTACGGCTTGCGCAAACTCGTGTACTACGTGGCCAGCACCATCGACGGCTTCATCGCCGCCCCCGACGGGTCGGCCGAGTTCTTCGGCCTCGACCCCGAGGTGGCGCGACACCTCGCCACGCACTGGCCGCAGACCTTCCCGACCTTCGCCCACCCGCAGCTCGGCATCGACCGCCCGCAGGGCCGATTCGACGCGGTGGTGATGGGCCGACGCACCTACGACCCCGCGCTGAGGCTCGGCGTCACCAGCCCGTACGCCCACCTGACGCAGTACGTCTTCACCCGCTCGCTGCCCCCGTCGGACGACCCGGCGGTGGAGATCGTCTCCGGCGACCCGGTGACCTTCGTCCGCGACCTCAAGCGACGCGCCGGCGGCGACATCTGGCTCTGCGGCGGCGGCCAACTCGCCGGCCAGCTGCTGGCCGAAGTGGACGAGCTGGTCGTCAAGCTAAACCCGATCGTCGCCGGCAGCGGCATCCCGCTGGTTGCCCGCGCCTTCGACCCGCAGCACCTGACCCTGGTCGACGCCACACCCATCGGCGGCGGGGTGGTCGTGCTGCGCTATACGCGGTAAACGGCTTGCCGACCGGACCGGGGGTCACCGACGGTGGGCGAATGAACGTCGCTGTCCCCCGCCGGCTCGGCTGGGCCGACCTGCCCGAGCCGGTGCGAGCCGCCGTGGAGCGGATCCTCGGTGACCGGGTGGTCGAGGCGGTGCCATGTGGACCTCCGCGCCGGCTACCTGCTCGTCGACGCGACCGGCCGGGTCACCGTGGTCGATTGGCCGTGGGTCGCCCGCGGGCCGGCCTGGCTGGACACCGCGATGCTGCTGCTGGACGTATGCCTGCACGGCGGGCACGACACCGAGGCCCTGCTGCGTCGGCTGCCGCTCACCGCAGATGCCGACCCGGACGCGTTGACCGGCCTCTACGCCGGCCTGGCCGGCTTCTTCACCGACCGCGCCCGCCGGCCCCCGCCGCCCGGCATCCCCACCCTCCGGGCGTTCCAACGGGCCCAGGCCGACGCGCTGCTCGGGTGGCTGGCCGAGCGACTGGGACGCTGACCCGCTCAACTCCCCGCGGTGCACCGCACCCGGGACGCGCCCCGCGCCGCCCACAGCGCGGGCCGGGCCGGTTCAGCGGGTGGGGGTAGCGGGCAGGGTGTGGGTGAGGAAGGGCAGCACCGCCGACGGCAGGGCCGGCGAGTCGACGATGTCGTAGTGGGTGAGGCCGGGCAGCACGGCCAGCCGGGCGTCCGGCCGGTCGGTGCCGTCCCAGCCCGCATCCCGGTGCCCGCCGCCGAGCAGGCCGAAGAACTCCACCATGTGCCCGGGGCGGATCGAATCCGCGTCGGCGAAGGCCAGCAGGGTAGGTGTGGTCAGCGCGGCGACCTCTGGCGACCAGTCGTACTCGCGGCGCAGCAGCTCGCCGGTCTTGGCCCAGAGCCGCGGCCAGTCCTGCGGGCGCGGCGCGACCTCCTGGTAGAGCTGGTGAGGCGGGGTGCCCCGCATCCGCTCGCCGGCCGCCTCGTCGGGCTCGGGCATTCCGGCGAGCACCTCGGGAAACCAGCCCTGGCGCCGGCACGGTGCGGAGACGACCACCAGCCGGCGGAGCAGTTCCCGGTGCTGGATCGCCAGCCGCAGGGCCACCCCACCGCCGAGGGAGAAGCCCAGCACGTCGGCCTCGGCCAGACCGAGGTGGACGATCAGCGCGGCCACGTCGTCGGCCATCGACTCGTACCGCAACGGCCGGTCGACGTCGGCGGTACGCCCGTGGCCCTGCAGGTCGACGCTGATCACCCGGCGCCGCGGCGCCAGCGCTGGC
The DNA here is from genome assembly GCF_040682255.1 of Micromonospora sp. NPDC051296. NCBI lineage: Bacteria > Bacillati > Actinomycetota > Actinomycetes > Micromonosporales > Micromonosporaceae > Micromonospora > Micromonospora sp. NPDC051296. The sequence continues at coordinate 16,087 of NZ_JBFBAO010000003.1, forward strand.
CGGATCGCGGCGAACTGCTCCACCGCGCCGAACCCGCCGTGCAGCAGCACCAGCGGGCGGCCGTCGCCGTGCTCCTCGTACCACAGGCGCAGCCCGTTGACCTCCGCGTAGCTCATGCCCCCATCCAAGCGGAGCCGTACGACGTCGACGGCGGATGTGGCGCCATGCAGCCAGTGACGCATCAGTGACGGATCAGTGGTGGACGACGCCAGGATGTCACCCGACCCCCTGGGGTGCCCCGCGTTCTCCGGGCCTCCCACCAGGCCGACCAGGAAGGAACCATCCCGCATGCGTTTGTCCAAGATTGCCGCGGCTGCCGTGATGCTGACCGCTGCCGCCGTCCTGCCGGTCGTCACCGCGAGCCCGGCGGCGGCGGCCACGCCCCAGTGCGTGCTCTCTCTGTACCACCAGAACAACTACGTGCCGGGCAACACCAACCTGTCACCCAACTGCGTGATGGGCGTCGGTGCCGTGGGCAACCACGTCAGCACCCTGCAGAGCAGCCTGAACAACTGCTACCGCAAGGGTCTCGCAGTGGACCGGGAGTTCGGTCCGAAGACCCGCGACGCGCTCAAGCAGGTGCAGTCCAGCCTCGGTATCCCGGCTGACGGGGTGTACGGCCCGCAGACCGCCCGCGCGATGCAGCACACCATTGTCGCCGGTGGCGGCGCCTGCGACCGCATCACGTTCTAGCCGCGCTCGGTGGCCCGCGCGCCCGGCTGGCACGCCGGGCCGCAGGCCGCTGCGCGGGATAGGTGGTGGGCGCGGCAGGTTTCGAACCTGCGACCCCCCGCTTGTAAGGCGGGTGCTCTCCCACTGAGCTACGCGCCCGGAAACGCCGTGCGGCGGACCGGCGGTTGGCAAGCTTACCCTGCCGCCCACCGGCCCGGCCGGACGGTCACACCGGTTGGGACCGGATCAGGCCGTGGCCTCCGCCAGGGCCTTGCGCCAGCCCTGCTGGTCGCGGGGCTCGCCCGGCATGTTCATCTCGGCGAAGCGGACCACACCGGTCTTGTCGATGACGAAGGTGCCCCGGTTGGCGATGCCGGCGACGTCGTTGAAGACCTCGTACGCCTGGGCGACGGCACCGTGCGGCCAGAAGTCGGCCAGCAGCGGGAACTGGTAGCCCTCCCGGTCCGCCCAGATCTTGTGCGCGTAGACCGAGTCGACGCTCACGGTCAGCACCTGGACGTCGTCGTTGACGTACTCGTTGAGGTTGTCCCGCACCTCACACAGCTCGCCCTGGCACACGCCGGTGAAGGCCAGCGGGTAGAAGACCAGCAGGACGGTACGCCGGCCGCGGAAGTCGGAGAGCCGGACCTCCTGGTTGTTCTGGTCCTTCAGCACGAAGTCGGGCGCCTCGGCGCCAACCTCGATCGGCATGCGAACTCCTTGGGTCGAGTCGGGATGGCCTCAGCCTGTCACACCAGGCGGGCGGGGTTATTTCCTGCCCTTGGCGCCGCGGCGCAGCACGAGACGGGCACCGCTCCAGTCCTTGCCGGCGTTCACCGTCGAGGTCTGCTGGAGGCCGGCGGTGGGCGCGGACTCGGCGATCTCGCTCGGTTCGACGTGTCCCTCGCGGCCGGCCTTGGGCGTCAGCAGCCACACGACCCCGTTGTCGGCCAGCGGGCCGAGGGCGTCGACGAGCAGCTCGAAGAGATCACCGTCGCCGTCCCGGTACCACACCAGCACCGCGTCGACCACCTCGTCGGTGTCCTCGTCGACCAGCTCTCCACAACGGTCGGTCAGGGCGTCTCGGAGATCCTGGTCGACGTCGTCGTCGTAGCCCATCTCCATGACGACCATCCCCGGCTCGATGCCGAACCGGTCCGCCAGACTGCGTACCCCGTCGGCAGCCTGACCAGCGGTCGCGCTCACTGTCGCGTGCCTCCTCATCTCAATCCGAGCTCGCGGCGTCTGCTCGACGCCGTCAGGCAAAGTCCACACAGTTGTTCCGCCCTGCGCAAGTGGCGCACCGGGTGGAACGAAATTTACCGTGCCAGCAGCGTACGGGCACCCTGGGTGATGGCCTCCTCGGACACCAGCACCTGCCGGGCAGCCGGACCTAATGGTACAAAAGAGTCAACTCCGGCCACTCGTCGCGCCGCGCCGACATATCCGGCGTCCACCAGCGCCGCGATCACCCCTTCGCCCACTCCGCCGGACCGGCGCGTCTCGTCCACCACCAGCACCCGGCCGGTCGCGGTCGCCTCCCGGATGAGATCGGCCACCGGTAGCGGCGCGAGCCAGCGCAGGTCCACCACCCGGGTGCCAATGCCCTCGTCGGCCATCCTCGACGCGGCCCGCAGCGACATCCGTACCCCGTTACCGAAGGTGATTATGGTGACGTCCTCGGCCGAGCCGACGCCGTACACCCGGGCTCGGCCGACCGGCACGTGCCCGCCGGCCCAGGCCCCCGGCTCCGAATAGGGGGCCAACCACTCGCCGTCGCCGTCGGCGTAGAGGTCGCGGGTGTGGTAGAGCGCGATCGGCTCCAGGAACACACAGACGCTGCCGTCCACCGCGGCGCTCGCCAGGCAGGTCCGCAGCATCGCCGCCGCGTCGTCCGGCCGGGCCGGTACGGCGATCACCAGGCCGGGCACGTCCCGCAGGACGGCCACCGAGTTGTCGTTGTGGAAGTGCCCGCCGAAGCCCTCCTGGTACGCCAGCCCCGCCACCCGCACCACCATCGGGTTGCGCAGCGCGCCCTGGGAGAAGAACCCCATGGTCGCCGCCTCGCCGCGCAACTGGTCCTCGGCGTTGTGCAGGTACGCCAGGTATTGGATCTCCGGCACCGGCAGCATCCCGGCCAGCCCCGCGCCGAGGCCGAGACCGAGGATCGAGGTCTCGTCGAGCAGGGTGTCGAACACCCGCGCCGCACCGAACCGGTCGCGCAACCCCTTGGTCACCCCGTACACCCCGCCCTTGGCGGCGACGTCCTCGCCGAAGACGGCCATCTGCGGGTGGTCGAGCAGTCCGTCGGTGAGCGCCGCGTTGATGCTCTGCGCGAGCGTGAGCGGGCCGGCCAGCTCGGGCGGCTTGCCGCCGAACACCTCCGCCCGCGCTCCCGCCCGCGGCCCGGCCGCCCGGGTACCCGCGTCGGCCACCGCCCGGGCCACCCGCAACGGCCGGCGGGGGGCCAGCGGGGCGATCACCTCGGCGGGGCTGGTCAGCTTCGGCTCGTCGAGCACCTGCTCGGCGATCCGGCGGACCTGCCAGCCGACCTCGTCGTACCGGCCCAGCAGCTCCGCGCCGCTGGCCAGGCCCGCCTCGACCAGCCGGCGTGCGGTGGCGACCACCGGATCCGCGGCCACGTCGGTGGCGATCTCCCCGGGAGTGCGGTACGCGCTCTCGGCGTCTGCGCCGGCGTGACCCATCAGCCGGACCGTGGTCAGGTGCAGTACCGCTGGACGCCGGTGCCGGCGCACCCAGGCCGCCGCCTCGGCCGCCACCGCGTACGCCCCGACCACGTCGGCGCCGTCGGCGGCGAAGTACCGGATGCCCGGCTTCGACCGCAGGGCGGTCGCCACCCAGCCCTGCGGCGAGCGGACGCTGATGCCCAGGCCGTTGTCCTCGCACACGAACAGCACCGGAATGCGCAGGCCGGTGTGGTCGTACCAGCCGGCGGTGTTGAACGCGGCGGCGGCGCTGGCGTGGTTGATCGAGGCGTCCCCGAACGAGCAGACCACGATCGCGTCCGACGCCCAGGGTGCCGGCGTCGCCGGGTCACCGGGCCCTGCCGCCCCGCGCCGGGCGTCGAGCCGGCGCAGCCGTTCCACCGCGAGGGCCATCCCGACCGCCCGGGGCAGGTGCGAGGCGATGGTGGACGTGGTCGGCACCACGGCGAGATCGGCCCGGCCGAAAACCTTGTGCCGGCCACCGGCGATCGGCTCCCGGCTGGAGGCCACCATCCCGCGAAGCACGTCCCGCGCCGCCTCGGTGTACGCCCGCGCCACCGGCCGCCGCACCGATGTCATCGACACAGCGGTGTCGACCTCGTCCTCCCCGGCCGCCACCGGCCCGCTGGCGGTCGACGCGGTCCCGGTCGGCGGCTCGGGATCCGCCGACGGCACGGTCGCGGCCGGCTCGTCCTCCAGGTTCGGATCGGCCGCCGCCTCGCCGTCCGGTGCGGTCGCGGCGGGGCCGTCGATACTGCCGGCCACCTCGCGTTCCCCGGGGTCGGCACCGGCGCTGGTCTCCACGCCGGCAACCGCCTCCTGACCGGCGGCGGCATCCTGACCGGCGACATCCCCGCCGCTGGCGGTTGCCGGGTCGGCGGCCTGGGCGGCGCGGACGCAGTAGAACGCGCCGGAGCGGTAGTGCAGCAGCGCCGGATCGTCGGGCCGCAGGGCGGCCGCGACCGCGGCGTTGCCCTCATGGCCGGCCGAGCCGATGGTGTAGTAGCCCTCGCCGAAGCTGCGCAGCCAGCGTCCGGCGAGATCGAGCTGACGGCTGGTGACCTGGGCGTCGAAGAGGTCCAACAGCTGAGCGCCGGTCAGTGCCGCACCGTCGGCCAGCGGCTGCGCCGGGTCACCGCGATGCTGCGGCGCGGCGAGCGCGGCCAGGGACTCCCGGAAACGGTCGTCGAGATCCTGCGGGGTGGTCACGTCCGACAGCATTACCGACCAACGCACCCCTCAACCACATGAGAAACGCCCACCCCCGAGGCGGCGCCGGTTGATCAAGAGCGGGATCGGGGGGTTACTGGGGGACGCAGGGTTCTGGGTAGCCGGCGTCGGAGACCTTCCAGACCAGCTCCCGGAGGGTGGTCAGCTCCTCGATGGTCAGCCCGGCCAGGAGTCGGGAGTCGGACAGTACGCGGTGCACCTGCTCGCGCATCCGCCGGCCGGCCTCGGTCACCAGCAGCGTCTTCTGCCGCCGGTCGGCCGGGTCGACCCGGCGCTCGACCAGCCCGGCCTGCTCCAGCTTGTCGACCAGGGCGGTGACGTTGGACCGGTCGCACCGCAGCTGGCCGGCCAGCTCGCGGGCGGGCAGCGGGCGATCCGGGTCGAGCTGGAAGAGGGCGCGAGCGACCGCCGGGGTCAGCCCCAGCGCGGCGATGTCGAGATCCTGTTGGTGCCGCAGCGCGGCGGCGACGTGCATCAGGCGGCGCACCGTTTCGCCGGCCAGCCCGGCGCGGTCGCCCGGCTCGGGGCCGGTGCGGGGGACGGTGAGCTGCGCCATGGCTCGCATCCTACTGACGACCGACCAGTCGATCATTCCTGCGATCGGGCTGCTCAGGCGGCACCTCAGCCCGGGCCGGAAGGAGAATCAGCCGGGCAGGAAGGAGAACCGGACCTGCCGGCTGCTGTTGTCACCGTTGGTGTCGACCAGGCAGACCGCCTGCCAGGTGCCCAGGGCCAGGCGACCGCCCAGCACCGGCAGGGTCGCGTACGGGGCGACGAAGGCGGGCAGCACGTGGTCGCGTCCGTGCCCCGGCGAGCCGTGCCGGTGCCGCCACCGGTCGTCGGCGGGCAGCAGGTCGTCCAGCGCGGTGAGCAGGTCGTCGTCCGAGCCGGAACCGGTCTCGATGATGGCCACCCCGGCGGTGGCGTGCGGCACGAACACGTGCAGCAGCCCGTCACCCTGGCCGGAGACGAACTGCTCGGCCTCCGTGGTGATGTCCCGGACGGTCGGCCGGGAACCGGTCCGGACGGTGATCACCTCACTGCGCATACGTGGCATTGTGCCGCTCCGCGCCGCCGCCCCCACCGCAACCCTTCAAGATCTTGGTACGGGAGAGCCGGGCGCGCTCCCACCGCAGCCGCTCCCAGCCGCCCCGGAGGGGTAAAGTTACTGGTGAGTACCTGTGTCGAGCGTCGCCCTTCGGACGGGTGGACGTGACGCCGAGTGCCACGACGGGGCAGGATGGCGCTAGAGACCTATCCCACACACAACCGAGGGAACGCCTGTGGCTACGGAACGCAAGCGCCCGGTGATCACGGCCGGCCTGCCGAGCCAGCTTCCGGACATCGACCCTGAAGAGACCAGCGAATGGGTCGAGTCGCTCGACGGTGTCATCGACGAACGTGGCACCAAGCGAGCCCGCTACGTGATGCTCCGTCTGCTGGAGCGCGCCCGCGAGCGCCAGGTCGGGGTGCCGTCGCTGACCACCACCGACTACATCAACTCGATCCCGCCGGAGCGCGAACCCTGGTTCCCCGGTGACGAGCACGTCGAGCGCCGGATCCGGGCGTACGTGCGGTGGAACGCGGCGATGCTGGTGCACCGCGCGCAGCGTCCAGAGATCGGCGTCGGCGGCCACATCTCCACCTTCGCCAGCTCAGCGTCGCTGTACGAGGTGGGCTTCAACCACTTCTTCCGGGGCAAGAACCACCCGGGCGGCGGCGACCACATCTTCTACCAGGGCCACGCGTCCCCCGGCATGTACGCCCGCGCGTTCCTCGAGGGCCGGCTCAGCGAGGACCAGCTCGACGGCTTCCGGCAGGAGCTGTCGCACCCCGCCGGCGGTCTCCCGTCGTACCCGCACCCGAGGCTGATGCCGGACTTCTGGGAGTTCCCCACGGTCTCCATGGGGCTGGGTGGGCTGAACGCCATCTACCAGGCCCGGTTCAACCGGTACCTGCACCACCGGGGCATCAAGGACACCTCCGACCAGCACGTCTGGGCGTTCCTCGGGGACGGCGAGATGGACGAGCCGGAGACCCTCGGCGCGATCGGCGTGGCCGCCCGTGAGGAGCTGGACAACCTCACCTTCGTGATCAACTGCAACCTCCAGCGCCTCGACGGCCCGGTCCGCGGCAACGGCAAGGTGATGCAGGAGCTTGAGGCGTTCTTCCGGGGCGCCGGCTGGAACGTGATCAAGGTGGTCTGGGGCCGGGAGTGGGACCCGCTGCTCGCCGCCGACACCGACGGCGCGCTGGTCAACCTCATGAACACCACGCCCGACGGCGACTACCAGACCTACAAGGCGGAGTCCGGGGCGTACGTGCGGGAGCACTTCTTCGGCCGGGACGCGCGTACCCGCAAGATGGTCGAGGGTCTGACCGACGACGAGATCTGGAACCTCAAGCGGGGCGGGCACGACTACCGCAAGCTCTACGCGGCCTACAAGGCGGCGACGGAGCACACCGGCCAGCCGACGGTGATCCTGGCCAAGACCATCAAGGGCTGGACGCTCGGCTCGCACTTCGAGGGCCGCAACGCCACCCACCAGATGAAGAAGCTGACGCTGGAGGACCTGAAGACCTTCCGCGACCGGCTCTACCTGGACATCCCGGACTCGGCGCTGGAGGAGAACCCGTACCTGCCGCCGTACTACCGGCCGGACGAGAAGTCCGACGAGATGCGGTACCTGCACGAGCGGCGCCAGCAGCTCGGCGGCTACCTGCCGACCCGGCGGACCAGCGCCAAGGCCCTGGCCATCCCGGGCAGCGAGCGCTTCGCCGACGTCAAGCGCGGTTCGGGCAAGCAGAAGGTGGCCACCACGATGGCCTTCGTCCGCCTGCTCAAGGACCTGATGAAGGACAAGCAGTTCGGTAAGCGCTGGGTGCCGATCATCCCGGACGAGGCGCGTACCTTCGGCCTGGACTCGATCTTCCCGACCGCCAAGATCTACTCGCCGCACGGGCAGCGGTACACCTCGGTCGACCGGGAGCTGTTCCTGTCGTACAAGGAGTCGACCGCCGGGCAGATCCTGCACGAGGGGATCAACGAGGCCGGCTCGGTCGCCTCGTTCACCGCGGCCGGCACGTCGTACGCCACCCACGACGAGCCGATGATCCCGATGTACATCTTCTACTCGATGTTCGGGTTCCAGCGCACCGGTGACGGCTTCTGGGCGGCGGCGGACCAGATGGCCCGCGGCTTCGTGCTCGGCGCCACCGCCGGCCGCACCACGCTCAACGGTGAGGGCCTGCAGCACGAGGACGGCCACTCCCTGCTGCTCGCCGCCACGAACCCGGCGGTGGTCGCGTACGATCCGGCGTTCGCGTTCGAGATCGCGCACATCATGGAGCGCGGCCTGCACCGGATGTACGGCACGGAGCAGGAGAACGTCTTCTACTACCTGACCGTCTACAACGAGCCGATCCACCAGCCGGCGGAGCCGGAGGGCGTGGACGTCGAGGGCATCGTCAAGGGCATCCACCGTTACTCCCCCGCGCCCTCGGTGGACGGGAACGCGCCCCGGGCGAACCTGCTGGCCTCCGGCACCGGCATGCAGTGGGCGCTCAAGGCCCAGCAGCTGCTCGCCCAGGACTGGGGGGTGGCCGCCGACGTCTGGTCGGTGACCTCCTGGACCGAGCTGCGCCGGGACGCCATCGAGTGCGAGGAGTACAACCTCCTGCACCCGGGCGCCGAGCAGCGGGTGCCGTACATCCAGCGGAAGCTGGCCGACGCCGAGGGGCCGAAGGTCGCGGTCAGCGACTGGATGCGCGCGGTGCCGGACCTGATCTCCCGCTGGATCCCCGGCGACTGGACCTCCCTGGGCACCGACGGGTTCGGCCTGTCCGACACCCGGCACGCGCTGCGCCGGCACTTCCACGTCGACGCGGAGTCGGTCGCGGTCGCGACGCTGCGGCAGCTCGCGCTGCGCGGGGCGGTACCGGCCCACGTACCGGCCGAGGCGGCCAAGAAGTACGCCATCGACGACGTCAACGCCGCCCCGGTCGGCGAGACCGGCGGCGACAGCTAGCAAACGCACACACCAGGGCCCGGCGCGGTAACCCCCGCGCCGGGCCCTGGTGTAAGGAAGGGCCCCTTCTTAACGCCTCGCGTAGTGAAGGGGCCCCCTCTTAACACACGCCTCGGAGGACCCAGGGCCGAAAGCGGTGGCGGCCCGGGTGCACCTGGTAGGGACACCGGGGCCGCCACCGTCGCGGGTGACGCCAGGACGCGGCCGCTCAGCCGACGGCGGCCAGGTCGGTCAGCCGGGCCAGCGAGTCCTCCAGATCGGCGCCGACCCGACGCAGGCCGAGGCGGAGCAGGGCGGCCTTGACCGGACCGGCCGGCCAGCGTACGACGATGAGCCGTACGACCGTCCCGCCCTCCTCCTCGTCCGGCGTGAGCTGGACATATATCTCGGTGCGCGCCTCCGCTCGGGCACCGGCGCCCTTGGCGCGTTCGCGCCAGCCGATCAGCGTCGGCTCCTGGTAGGCGATCACCTCGGCCTCATGCGCGGCGCCGCGTCCGGCCTGGACCAGCTGCCGCCGACCGAAGCCCTCCCCCGAGAGGACCTCGGCCGCACGGACCCCGGCCAGCCAGGCCGGCAACTGCTCGGCCCGCTGCACCACATCCCAGACCGCTTCCACCGGCGCCGCCACATGCGCGCTGCGTTCCACGAGGATCATTTCCGTCTTCCTCCAGTGAGGACATCCCACAATATCGGCACTGTATGCGCAAAAACGGACGTATATGGACGGGTTCGTAAAAGACACGCCGAAAGGTATTGCCCTTCGGTGCAGATCCGCCTATGGACCGGAGCCCCGGCACGCCCTAAAGTTCCGAGCACATTTCGCGTTTCGCCGGGAGGGCGCATGCCGACCGCACCGATGCCCGAATTCCCCACCGGATTCCGCTGGGGCGTCTCCACGTCCGCCTACCAGATCGAGGGCGCCGCCGGCACCGACGGGCGCGGACCGTCCATCTGGGACACCTTCGCCCACTCCGCCGGCCGGATCGTCGACGACAGCACCGGCGACGTGGCCTGCGACCACTACCACCGGTACGCCGAGGACGTCGCCCTGATGGCCGGACTGGGCGTCACCGCGTACCGGTTCTCGGTGGCCTGGCCCCGGGTGCTGCCGACCGGTGCCGGCGCGGTCAACCCCGTCGGGCTGGACTTCTACGACCGGCTGGTCGACGAACTGCTCGGGCACGGCATCGACCCGATCGCCACGCTCTTCCACTGGGACCTCCCCCAGCCGCTGGAGGACGCCGGCGGCTGGCTGAACCGGGACACCGCGCACCGCTTCGCCGAGTACGCCGACCTGATGGCCGCCCGTCTCGGCGACCGGGTCAAGCTCTGGATCACCCTTAACGAGCCGTTCATCCACATGAGCCTCGGGCACGGCATGGGCGTGCACGCGCCCGGCCGGATGCTGCTCTTCGACGCCTTCCCGGTCGCCCACCACCAACTGCTCGGCCACGGCCTCGCGGTCGCCGCGCTGCGCGTCCGCGGCGCCGGCCCGGTCGCCATCGCCAACAACTACTCGCCGGTGCGGGTGGTCGGCGGCAGCCGGGCCGACGCCACCGCCGCGGCGGCCTACGAGGCGCTGCACAACCGGCTGTTCACCGACCCGCTGTTCGGTCGTGGGTACCCGCCGGAGCTGGGCTTCGACACGGCCGTGCTGCGCGACGGCGACCTCGACGTCATCGCCGCCCCGATCGACGTGCTCGGCGTCAACTACTACAACCCGACCGGCGTACGCGCGCCCGAGGAGGGCTCGCCGCTCCCGTTCGACCTGGTGCCGCTCACCGGCTACCCGCGTACCGCCTTCGACTGGCCGGTGGTCCCGGACGGGCTGCGCGAGCTGCTCGGCTGGCTGCACCGCCGCTACGACGCGGACCTGCCGCCGATCCAGATCACCGAGAGCGGCTGCGCCTACGACGACGCGCCCGACGCCGACGGCCGGGTGCACGACCCGGACCGGATCGCCTACCTGGGCGGCCATCTCCGGGCGGTCCGCGCGGCGATCGACGACGGGGTCGACGTGACCGGCTACTTCGTCTGGTCGCTGCTGGACAACTGGGAGTGGGCCGAGGGCTTCACCAAGCGCTTCGGCCTAGTGCACGTGGACTACCGCACCCAGCGGCGCACGCCGAAGTCGTCGTACGCCTGGTTGCGCGAGGTGATCGCGGCGGCCCGGCGGGATCCGGTCCGGTGACCACCGTCGGCCCGACCCCGACGTCGCTGCCGGCGGCGCTCGCCGAGCCGATCGTGCCGGTCCGGCGGGGGTGGATCGCGCTGTTGTTCGCCGCGAACCTCGGCGTCTGGATGGCGTTCTTCACCCCGATCCAGGTGCTGCTGCCACAGCAGATCGGGCAGATCGCACCGGCGAGCAAGGAAGCGATGCTGGCGGTGGTCACCGGGCTGGGCGCGCTGGCCGCGGTGATCGCCAACCCGCTCGCCGGGGCGTTGTCGGACCGGACCTGCCTGCGGCTGGGCGGGCGGGAGTTCGGCCGACGGCACGCCTGGACGCTCGGTGGCGCGGTACTCGGCGCGCTGGCCCTGGTGCTGCTCGCCGAGGCGCGCACGATGGTCGGGGTGGCGGTCGGCTGGGTCGCCGCGCAGGTCTGCTTCAACGCGATGCTGGCCAGCCTGACCGCCGCCGTACCGGACCGGGTCCCGGTCGCGCAGCGCGGTGGCGTCTCCGGCTGGATCGGCATCCCTCAGGCGCTGGGGCTGGTGCTCGGCGTGGTGCTGGTCACCGCCGTGGTCACCGGCAACGCCGCCGGGTACCTGGCGATCGCCGCGGCCGCGCTGCTGCTCGCGCTGCCGTTCGCCCTGCGTACGACGGACGACCCGCTGCCCCGCACGCACCGGCCGGCGCTGCGCGGCCTGCTCTCGGAAATGTGGGTGTCGCCGCGCCAGCACCCCGACTTCGGCTGGGCCTGGATCACCCGGTTCCTGGTCCAGCTCGGTAACGCCTTCGGCACCCTCTACCTGCTCTACTTCCTCACCGACGAGGTGCGGATGGCCGATCCCGAGGGCGGGCTGCTGGTGCTGATCCTGCTCTACACCGCCGGCCTGATGGCCACCACGGTGGTCGCCGGCCGGCTGTCCGACCGCTCCGGCAAGCGGAAGGTCTTCGTGATCGCCGCCGGGGTGGTGATAGCGGTGGCGGCCCTGCTGCTGGCCGTCGCGCCGACCTGGCCGATGGCGCTGGCCGCCGCGCTGCTGCTCGGTGCCGGCTACGGGGTGTACCTGTCGGTGGACGCCGCCCTGATCACCCAGGTACTGCCGAGGGCCACCGACCGGGCCAAGGACCTCGGCGTGATCAACATTGCCAACTCCGCACCCCAGGTGCTCGGCCCGGCCATCTCCGCCCCGATCGTGGTGTACCTGGGCGGCTACCCGGCGCTCTACGCGACCACCGCCGCGGTGACCCTGCTCGGCAGCGTCCTGGTGCTGAAGATCCGCTCGGTCCCGTGACCGCCCGCAGTGTTAAAAGGGGGCCCCGGTACGACACCAGGCGATAACAAGGGGCCCCTCCTTGCATCCCGGCGGGCGGCCGTAGGCTTGGGGTCGTGACGGTACGTGTGCGCTTCGCCCCTTCCCCGACCGGTATGTTCCACGTCGGCGGTGCCCGCTCGGCGCTGCAGAACTGGATCTACGCCAAGCAGCAGGGCGGGGTGTTCGTGCTGCGCATCGAGGACACCGACGCCGCGCGCAACAAGCCGGAGTGGACCGAGGGCATCCTGTCGGCGCTGGACTGGATCGGCATCGAGCGGGGCAGCTACGAGGGCCCCTACTTCCAGTCCTCGTACGCCGACGAGCACCGGGCCGCCGCGCGGCGGCTGTCCGAGTCGGGCCGGGCGTACTACTGCGACTGCACCCGGGAGGCGGTGCAGGCCCGCACCGGCAACCAGTACACCGGCTACGACGGGTACTGCCGTGACCGGGGGTTGCCGGCCGGCGAGGGCCGGGCGCTGCGTTTCCGCACACCGGACGAGGGCGCGACGGTGGTCGTCGACCTGATCCGCGGCGAGCCGACCTTCGAGAACAAGCTCATCGAGGACTTCGTCATCGCCCGCGGCGACGGCTCGCCGGTCTTCCTGCTGGCCAACGTGGTGGACGACATGACCATGGGGATCACCCACGTGATCCGGGCCGAGGAGCACCTGCCCAACACCCCCAAGCAGCAGTTGCTCTGGGACGCCCTCGGGGTGAAGCCGCCGATCTGGGCGCACGTGCCGGTGGTGGTGAACGAGAAGCGGCAGAAGCTGTCCAAGCGCCGCGACAAGGTCGCCCTGGAGGCGTACCGGGACGAGGGCTACCTCGCCGCCGCGATGCGCAACTACCTGATGCTGCTCGGCTGGGCCCCCTCCGGCGACCGGGAAATCGTGCCCTGGTCGGTGATCGAGGACGAGTTCCGGCTGGCGGAGGTCAACCCGTCACCGGCGTTCTTCGACGAGAAGAAGCTGCGCGCGTTCAACGGGGAGTACATCCGGGCGCTGCCGGTCGAGGAGTTCGTCGAGGTCTGCCAGCCGTGGCTGACCGGCACCGGCACCATCGCGCCGCCGCCGTGGCAGCCGGAGGAGTTCGACCCGGCGGCGTTCGCCGCGGTCGCGCCGCTGGCCCAGACCCGGATCGCGGTGCTCAGCGAGATCGTGCCGAACGTCGACTTCCTCTTCGTCGCCTCGCCGCTGATCGACGAGGCGGCCTGGGCCAAGGCGATGAAGGAGGGCTCGGCGGAACTGCTGGACGACGCCATCGCCGCCTTCGAGAACGTCGAATCCTGGGACGCGGAGACGCTCAAGGCCACCCTGGAGACGGTCGGTGCGGCGCGCGGCCTCAAGCTCGGCAAGGCACAGGCCCCGGTACGGGTCGCGGTCACCGGCCGTACCGTCGGGTTGCCGCTGTTCGAGTCGCTGGAGGTGCTCGGCCCCGAGCGCACCCTGACCCGACTGCGCGCCGCCCGGGTTCGCCTCTTCTGACCGGCGCTCAGCGTCGGGCGGCGCGCCTGCGGAGCAGTCGAGCGATTGCCAGGACGGCGAGCAGGACCACGGCCGCGATGCCCGCCCACCACCAGCCCGGACCGGTTGACTCGGCCCTGGGCATGGGTGTTGCCTGCTTCGGTGCGGGGCTCTTCGTCGGGGTGGGCTCGGCTGCTGCCGTGGCCGCGGCGTTGGCCTCCGGGGTCGCGGTCGGCTCCGGGGTCGCGGTCGGCTCCGGGGTCGTGGTCGGGTCGGCGGGCGTACCGGTGGTCAGGGTGAACCGGATCATGCCGGTGATCGGGTGACCGTCGCCGGAGACCAGTTCGTATCCGACGGTGTACAGGCCCGCCCCGCCGGGGGTGAACGGCACGCTCACCCGGTTGCCCGAGAAGCGCGGCTCGCCGCCGACCGCCGCGACGTCGTCCGGCCCGGTAATTGTGATCTTCGTCGTAGCCGGGTCGGTCCTGGCCAGAAAGCGCAGCTCGATGCGCTCCGGTGCGTTGGCCACCCGGGCGCCGTCACGCGGATCGCTGCCGGTCAACGCGTTGTGCGCGGCTGCCGGCGCCGCCGGCAGCAGCAGCGAAACGCCGAACGCCACGCCGAGAACAACTGCCCAGGCCCGCGCCATACGCGGTATCCTGCCCCCCATCACGGCCTCCGCAAAGGTAAGATCCGCCCGCTGGTCCACGGCTGCTCGTTAGTCGAGTCGCGATCGCAGATAGTTCCAAATAGTGTTCCACCAGCTGCAACCGATCGACGTTCCGCGGAGTCTTTGAGGTGGGTACCCGTCCTGTGGGCACGGTCACCGCCGTCAACCTTCCAACGCGTGACCCCTGCAGCACAGCCACCCATCGAACGGGGCGAGGAGGCGGCATGGTCCGACGGATGAGGCGACTGGCTGGGGTGGCGGTTGGCGGACTCGCGGCACTGCTGTTGTCGTTCACCCTCGCCGAGCCGGTCAAGGCTGCGCCGAAGGCGCCACCGGCCGGGGTGGACATCACCGGGGACGGGATGACCGAGCCGTTGCGGCTTCGCGCGGAGTCCCACCCCCAGCACGTCGTAGCGGTCATCGAGCAGGTCACCCTCCGGGCCCTGGTCCGCCAGTCGGGCAAGCCGAAGGCGGCCGACCTCGGTCCGAAGTACACGGTCGTGGTGCTGGCCGGCGACGTTCCAAAGCAGACGTACGACCTCTACCCGCAGGCGGTGGGCGGGCCGCGGGTCTTCCGCCCGGCCAAGCAGCCGGACTCGCGCAAGACCACCGCGGCCTGGTTCCTCGGCCGGGTCAGCATGTCCGAGACGCTGCGCACCGCCGGTGTGCCGCTGGAGCGGACGTACGAGTCGGTCAGCGGCGGGGTCGGCGGTGGCGAACGAATCATCCCGGAGGACTCGCTCAACCCCGCCGAGGACATCAACGAGGCGTTCGGCGAACTGCGGCGCCTGCTCCTGCTGAACGTCGCGGTGATGCTGGTGATCACCCTCGGGCTCGCCGGGATCGCGCTGCTGATCCGCCGCCGGACCCGCTGACCGACAGCTCAGGCCACTCGCGCCCCGGTCCCGACCACGACACCGGGGCGCGACGCGGTCAACCCCGCCGACGCAGCCAGCACCAGCGACACGGCCAGCACGAGCGACGTGGTCAGCACCAGCGACGTGGGGGGCGTTCCCGCCGAGCGTTGCGGTGCGCCGGGCGGACCGGGCCGTGCCGGTGCGCGCCGGCCCAGCCGGGCAGGTCGCTGCGGCAGCCGGCGGCGGCGGGCGGCGGCGGGTCCGACGGTGGCGGCTCGACGGCCCGCTGGCGGGGCACGGCGGGCTCGGCGCCACGGGGCCGAGCGGGCATGCTCTCCTCCTCGGGACGCTCGGGCGTCCACCCGGCGGCCGGTTCGACCGGATGGGTCAGGCCGGTGGGCCGGCGGTGGTGCTTGGCGGCCGGCTGCTCGTGCGGGCCCGGGCGGCACGGCTCCCCCTGGGCGCAACCGTGGTCGGCCTCCCCGTGCGCCATCGGCCTCTCCTCACGCTCTCGCCCTCACCCGCCGGTGCCCACCCGGACGTGCAATGTCACCGTACTGGCCGGCCCCGACGGGCCGTGCAGCGCATACCCAGGTCGGGGCTCGGCGTCCCGGTGCGGCCCCCCGCGACGCCTGCCGTGGAGGTCCAGGTCAGGGCATGTCAGGCTAGGCGGGTGAGTGAGTCGGGCGGGACGGACCTGTCGGCCACGCTGCGCCGAATCGAGCGCGCGGCCGGGGCGCTGGCCACGGTCAGCGTGGCCCGGATGGACGAGACCCTGCCCTGGTTCCGGGAGCTGCCCGCCGACCAGCGGTCGTGGGTGATGCTCGTGGCCCAGGCCGGCGCCCGCTCCCTGGTCCAGTGGTTACGCTCCGGCGGCGGGACCGGGGAGGGCACCCAGGAGGTCTCCGACGAGGTGTTCGCCACGGCGCCGCAGGCGCTGGCCCGCTCGATCAGCCTCCAGCAGACCGTCGCGCTGATCAAGGTCACCATCGACGTGGTCGAGGAGCAGGTCGGCCACCTCGCCGCCCCCGGCGAGGAGCCGCAGCTGCGCGAGGCGGTGCTGCGGTTCAGCCGGGAGATCGCCTTCGCCGCCGCCCGGGTGTACGCCCGGGCCGCCGAGTCGCGCGGCTCCTGGGACGCCCGCCTGCAGGCCCTGCTGGTGGACGCACTGCTGCGCGGCGACTCCCCGGACGTGCTGGCCAGCAGGGCCGCCGCGCTCGGCTGGACGGACGCGCCGCCGGTGGCGGTGGCGGTCGGCCGGTCGCCCGGCGGCGAGGTCTCCGCCGTGCTGCACACCGTCTACCGTCAGGCCCGGCGGATCGGGGTCGAGGTGATCGGCGGCGTGCACGGCGACCGCCTGGTGATCGTGCTCGGCGGGGCGGCGGAGCCGGTCTCGGCCACGGCGAAGCTGCTAACCGCCTTCGGGGAGGGGCCGGTGGTGGTCGGCCCGGCGGTGCCGAGCCTGGACGAGGCCACCGAGTCGGCCCGGGCCGCCCTGGCCGGCTACCGGGCGGCACCGGCCTGGCCGGCCGCGCCCCGACCGGTCCACGCCGGCGACCTGCTGCCCGAGCGGGCCCTCGCCGGCGACGCCGAGGCCCGCCGGCGGCTGCGCCACGACGTGTACGCGACGTTGGTCCGCGCCGGCGGCGAGCTGCTGGAGACGCTGGACGCCTTCTTCGCCGCCGGCGGTACGCTGGAGAGCGCCGCGCGGGCGCTGTACGTGCACCCGAACACCGTGCGCTACCGGTTGCGGCGGATCTCCGAGGTCACCGGTTTCAGCCCGCTGACCGCCCGGGACGCCTTCGCCCTGCGGGTCGCGCTGACCGTGGGCCGGCTGGATCCGGTGGTGCCGGCCCAGACATTGACCCCACCCGTCGGCAAAAGATCACAGCCCGGCGATGATCAGCGCCAATCTTTGTAGGATCTCTCCAAAGGTACTAGTGCGGTTTGGTGGCAGCCGGCACAGCGCAACCCATGGGTATCCGGGAGAGTCATAGACGTGCTCGCCGTACTCTGCCCCGGCCAGGGTTCTCAGAAACCCGGCTTCCTGACGCCCTGGCTCGACCTGACCGGCGCCGAGGCCCGGTTGCGCTGGTGGTCCGCGCTGGCCGGCGTCGACCTGGTGCACCTGGGCACCGCCGCCGACGCCGACGAGATCCGGGACACCGCCCGTACCCAGCCGCTGCTGGTCGCCGCGGCGCTGCTCGCCGCCGAGCACCTGCCGATGTACGACGTCGCACTGACTGCGGGGCACAGCGTCGGTGAGCTCGGCGCGGCGGCGCTGGCCGGCGTGCTGCCGGCCGAGGCTGCGATCACCCTGGCCGGCGTACGCGGCCGGGAGATGGCCGCCGCCTGCGCGCTGGAGCCGACCAGCATGGCCGCCGTGCTCGGTGGCGACCCGGACGAGGTGGTCGCCGCGATCACCGGGCACGGGCTGTACCCCGCCAACCGCAACGGCAGCGGTCAGATCGTCGCCGCCGGCGCGGTCGCCGGGCTGGAGAAGCTCGCCGCCGAGCCACCGACCCGGGCCCGGGTCATCCGGCTCCAGGTGGCCGGGGCGTTCCACACCCCGTACATGGCCCCGGCGGAGGCGGCGCTGGCCACCGTCGCGGCCGGGATCACCCCGAGCGACCCGACCCGGATCCTGCTGTCCAACCTCGACGGCGCGGCGGTCAACCACGGCCGGGAGATCCTCCAGCGGCTGGTCCGCCAGGTCACCGCCCCGGTCCGCTGGGACCTCTGCATGGCCACCCTCGCCGACCTCGGCGTGACCGGCGTGATCGAGCTGCCGCCCGCCGGCACGCTCGCCGGGCTGGTCAAGCGCGAGCTCAAGGGTGCCGGCGCACCGGAGATCGTCACCCTGAACACCCCGGACGACCTGCCCGCCGCGCGCGACCTGATCGCCCGGCACGGCATGCCGCCCAGCCACGAGCCGGCCATCGCGTTCCGCGTCGTGGTGGCCCCCTCGGCCGGCACCTTCGTGCCCGCCGAGCAGCTCGCCGAGGGCGACACGGTCCGCGCCGGCCAGATCATCGGCCACGTCGCCACCCGGCAGGGCCCGGCCGATGTGACCGCCCACGACAGCGGCGTGCTCACCGAGTGGCTCGCCCACCACGACGACCCGGTCGCCCCGGGCCAACCGCTCGCCCGCATCGGAGGCCACGCATGACCGGCAGCAGGATTCTCTCGCTGGGGCACTACCAGCCGTCCCGGGTGGTGACCAACGACGAGATCGCCCAGCTGGTGGAGACCAGTGACGAGTGGATCCGCGACCGGGTCGGCATCGTCTCCCGGCGGATCGCCGGTGACGAGACGGTCGCCGACATGGCCGCCGCCGCCGCCGACAAGGCGCTGGCCAACTCCGGCCTGACCGCCGCCGACATCGACCTGGTCGTGGTCGCCACCTGCACCTCGGTCGACCGCAGCCCGAACGTGGCCTGCCGGGTCGCGGCCAAGCTGGGCATCAACGCGCCCGGGGCGTTCGACGTCAACACCGCCTGCTCCGGCTTCGCGTACGGCCTGGGCATCGTGGACCACGCGATCCGGGCCGGTGCCACCCGCAACGCGATCGTGATCGGTGCCGAGAAGCTGTCCGACTTCACCGACTGGACCGACCGCTCCACCTGCATCATCTTCGCCGACGGCGCGGGCGCCGCCGTGGTCACCGCCGCCGCCGAGGACGAGCCGGCCGGCGTGGGCCCGGTGGTCTGGGGCTCGGTGCCCGAGCGCGGCGACGCGGTACGCATCGAGGGCTGGCGCCCGTACGTCGCGCAGGAGGGCCAGACGGTGTTCCGCTGGGCCACCACGGCGCTGGCGCCGCTGGCGTTGCAGGCGTGCGAGCGGGCCGGGGTCGACCCGTCCGAGCTGGCCGCGTTCGTCCCGCACCAGGCCAACTCCCGGATCATCGACGGGATCGCCAAGCGGCTGAACATCCCGCAGGCGATCATCGCCAAGGACATCGTCGAGTCCGGCAACACCTCTGCGGCCAGCATCCCGCTGGCCCTGTCCAAGCTGGTCGAGCGCCGTGAGGTGCCCTCGGGCGCACCGGTGCTGCTGTTCGGCTTCGGCGGCGGCCTGACCTACGCCGGTCAGGTCGTCCGCTGCCCCTGATACCCCCGGCGCGCCAGCGCCGAGGAGCGACCGGCGGCGTCGCCGCCGTCGAGAGAAACCCGATGAGAGGAACCCACCGTAATGACCCGTGACGAGATCACCGCCGGCCTCG
Source organism: Micromonospora sp. NPDC051296 (assembly GCF_040682255.1). NCBI lineage: Bacteria > Bacillati > Actinomycetota > Actinomycetes > Micromonosporales > Micromonosporaceae > Micromonospora > Micromonospora sp. NPDC051296. Next base: position 35,435 of record NZ_JBFBAO010000003.1, read on the forward strand.
CCGAGATCCTCGAAGAGGTTGCCGGGGTGAACCCGGACGACGTGGCCGAGGGGAAGTCCTTCACCGACGACCTGGACGTCGACTCGCTCTCCATGGTGGAGGTCGTGGTGGCGGCCGAGGAGAAGTTCGGCGTCAAGATCCCGGACAACGAGGTGCAGAACCTCAAGACGGTCGGGGACGCCGTCAGCTACATCGAGGCGCAGTCCTGATCATGAGTCGCTCCGACGTCGTCGTCACCGGGCTCGGCGCGACCACCCCGCTGGGCGGGGACGTCGCGTCGACCTGGGACGCCATGCTCGCCGGCCGCTCCGGGGTGAGTGCGCTCACCCAGGAGTGGGCCGCGCAGCTGCCGGTCCGGATCGCCGGCCAGCTCGCGGTCGATCCGGCCACTCTGCTGGACCGGGTCAAGCTGCGCCGGCTGGACCGTTCCGAGGCGATCGCGCTGATCGCCGCCCATCAGGCCTGGGCGGACGCCGGCCTGGCCGACTCCGGGCTGGACCCGGAGCGGCTGGGGGTCAGCGTCGGCTCCGGCATCGGTGGCGCGGTGACCCTGCTCGCCCAGGACGACATCCTGGAGGCGTCCGGCCCGCGCCGGGTGTCCCCGCACACCGTGCCCATGCTGATGCCCAACGGCCCGGCCGCCTGGGTGGGCCTGGAACTCGGTGCGCAGGCCGGCGTGCACTCGGTGGCCAGCGCCTGCGCCACCGGCGCGGAGGCGATCGCGCTGGGCCTGGACATGATCCGGGCCGGCCGCGCCGACGTGGTGGTGGCCGGCGGCACCGAGGCGGTGATCCACCCGCTGCCGATCGCCGGCTTCGCCTCGATGCGGGCCATGTCGACCCGCAACGACGACCCGGAGCGGGCGTCCCGGCCGTGGGACAAGGGCCGCGACGGGTTCGTCCTCGGCGAGGGCGCCGGCATCGTGGTGCTGGAGCGGGCCGAGCACGCCGCCGCCCGGGGCGCCCGGGTGTACGCGCGGCTGGCCGGGGCCGGCATCACCTCCGACGGCTTCGACATCGTCCAGCCGCACCCGGAGGGAGCCGGCGCGGTCCGGGCCATCGCCAAGGCGATCGCCGACGCGGGCGTGGCCAAGGCCGACATCACCCACGTCAACGCGCACGCCACGTCGACCCCGGTGGGCGACCTGGCCGAGATCAAGGCGCTGCACCGCGCCCTGGGTGACCACCCGGTGCTGACCGCCACCAAGTCGATGTCCGGGCACCTGCTCGGCGCGGCCGGCGCGCTGGAGTCGATCGCGACGATCCTGGCCATCCGCGACAGTGTGGTGCCGCCGACGATCAACCTGGACGACCCGGACGACGGCCTCGACCTGGAGGTCGTCGCCCACAAGCCGCGCCACATGGACGTCCCTGCCGCGCTGAACAACTCGTTTGGCTTCGGGGGCCACAACGTGGCTCTCGTCTTCACGCGGGCCTGAGCGCACCGCCTTTGGAGGCGCACGTGAGCACGACCGTTGCCGGGGCCGGGACGGCCGCCGTCGACCACCGGGACCCAGAGGTCCGGCTCCGGGCGCTCTTCGACGCCGGGTCGCTGCGCCTGCTGGCCCCCCGGGACACCTCGGGTGTGCTCTGGGCGCGCGGCGAGATCGAGGGCACGCCCGCCATCGCGTACGCCACCGACGCGACGAGGATGGGCGGGGCGATGGGCACCGACGGGTGCCGGCACATCGTCGACGCGATCGACACCGCGGTACGGGAGCGGGTACCGGTGCTCGGCCTCTGGCACTCCGGCGGCGCCCGGCTGGCCGAGGGCGTGGTCGCGCTCGACGCCGTCGGGCAGGTGTTCGCCGCCATGGTCCGGGCCTCCGGCCGGGTACCGCAGATCTCTGTGGTGCTCGGTCCGGCGGCCGGTGGCGCGGCGTACGGTCCGGCGCTGACCGACATCGTGGTGATGAGCGGCGCGGGCCGGATCTTCGTGACCGGTCCCGAGGTGGTCCGCAGCGTCACCGGCGAACAGGTCGACATGGAGCGCCTCGGCGGCCCCGAGCCGCACGGCCGGCGCTCCGGCGTGGTGCACGTGACATGCTCCGACGACGAGCAGGCGATCACCGAGTCGCGCAAACTCGCCGCGCTGCTCGGCCACCAGGGCCGGCTGTCCCCCGACGACGTGCCCGCCACCGGCGAGGGCGGGCACGACCTGGCCGCGAGGATGCCGGCCGAGGCCAACCGGGCGTACGACGTCAGACCGGTGGTCAAGGCGCTGCTCGACGCACCGGGCGTGGAGCTGCACGCCAAGTGGGCGCCGAACGTCGTCACCACGCTGGGCCGGTTCGCCGGCCGCACGGTCGGCGTGATCGCCAACAACCCGCTGCGCCTCGGTGGCTGCCTCGACGCGTCCAGCGCCGAGAAGGCGGCCCGGTTCGTGCGGATGTGCGACTCGCTCGGCGTACCGCTGATCGTGCTCGTCGACGTGCCGGGTTACCTGCCGGGGCTGGGCCAGGAGTGGGACGGCGTGGTGCGCCGCGGGGCCAAGCTGCTGCACGCCTTCGCCGAGGCGGTGGTGCCGCGGGTGACCCTGGTGACCCGCAAGGCGTACGGCGGGGCGTACATCGCGATGAACTCCCGCTCGCTCGGCGCGACCGCCGTGTTCGCCTGGCCGAACGCGGAGGTCGCGGTGATGGGGGCCAGCGCGGCGGTGAACATCCTGCACCGCAAGAAGCTGGCCGCGGCACCGGCCGAGGAGCGGGAGGCGCTGCGCGCCCAGCTGATCGAGGAGCAGACCCGGGTCGCCGGCGGCGTCAACCGGGCGCTGGAGATCGGCGTGGTGGACGACGTGATCACGCCGGAGCAGACCCGTCGGCGGATCGCCGAGGCCCTGGCAGCCGCGCCGGCCGCCCGCGGCGCGCACGGCAACATCCCGCTGTAGCAGATCGACGTACCGGCCCCCGGCCGACGCCTCCGGGTGTCGGCCGGGGGCCTCGTCGTGCTCCGGGTTGACCCTCCAGCGGCTGGAACGTGCAGAGTGACCTGGTGACCGACCTGTTCACCATCGGGCAGCTGGCGCGCCGGACCGGGCTGTCCGTGCGGACCATCCGCTTCTGGTCCGACCTGGACCTGCTGCCCCCGACCACCCGCTCCGGCGGTGGCTACCGGCTCTACGACGCGGTCGCGGTGGCCCGGCTGGAGCTGCTGCGCAGCCTGCGTGATCTGGGGATCGGCCTGGACGACGTGCGTCGGATCCTGGAGCGGCAGACCAGCGTCCGGGAGGTGGCGCAGGCGCACGTCCGGGCGCTCGACGCGGAGATCCGGACGCTGCGGCTGCGCCGGGCGGTGCTGCGGTCGGTCACCCGACGTGGCAGTACGACCGAGGAGCTGAGACTGATGAACGACCTGGCCCGCCTCTCCGCGCAGGAGCGGCAGCAGATCATCGACGACTTCGTCGCCGAGGTCTTCGCCGGCCTCGACGGCGGTCCCGGCGCCGGCCTGGCCCAGGCGATGCGCACGATGCCCGCGGAGCTACCCGACGAGCCCAGCGACGCCGAGGTGGACGCCTGGCTGGAGCTCGCCGAACTGGTCGCCGACCCGGACTTCCGTCGCCGGGTACGCGAGATGGCGGAGGCCGGGTCGACGGAGGCCGCCACTCCACCACCGGAACCGCTGCTGAGGCTCGAGACGGCCCGGGACGCGCTGGCCGCCGGCGTCGCCCCCGACTCCGACCAGGCGCGGGCGGTGCTGGACGAGATGGTCGACCCGACGCTCTCCGCACCGGAGCGACGCCGGCTGGCCGAGGAGATGGCCACGTTCACCGACCGCCGGGTGGAGCGGTACTGGCAGCTCATCGGGGTGCTCAACCGTCGGCCACCATTCCCGCCCGCCGTGCCGGTGGTGGAGTGGCTGATCGCCGCGCTGCGCGCGAGCCGCTGAGGAGATTTGACCCCGGCCCGTCGAACCGCTTTGCTGACCGCACTTTGTGGATCATCGACGGGGAGTGGACATCGTGGGACGACGCGCGCTCGCACTCGCGGCACTGACCATCGGGCTGCTCGGCGGGTGCACCGACGGCGCGGACCGGGCCGGTGGCGGGGCCGAGGACGATGGCGGCGGCGCGACCGGCGCGCCGTGGCACGACGAGGTGACCGGGGCCCCGGCCGCCGGCACGGTCGGTGCCGGCGGCCCCTGCCCGCTGCCGGTTACGTTCGACCTGGCCGAGGGGTGGCAGGCTGCGGCGATCGAGGCTCCGGATCCCGGCGACGAGCTGGGCATCGAAGTGGCCGAGGCGCTGACCCGGCGCGGCGGATCGACCGTGCGCTGCGAGCTGGACGGCCGGGCGGTGACCCCGGGCTTCCTACGGGTGTGGACCGTCGACGGCACCGGCATCCCGGCCCGGCAGGCGCTGGAGGCGTTCGTCGACGCCGGGGAGGGGCTGACCGAGCCGCAGTACCGCGAGACCCGCCCCGGTGACCTCGACGTGGTCGAGGCGACCTGGCTGAGCCGGCGGATGCTGGCCGACGAGGACCTCCGGGAGTGGGCGCTGGCCGTCCAGGTGGGTGACCAGACGGTGCTGGTCGAGGCGAGCAGCACCAGCTTCGGCGAGCCGATCGATCTGCTGCCGGCGTACCGGCTGGCCCGCGACACCCTCGCCGGCCCGTCCTGACCCGCGGCGTCAGTCCGCGCAGGTGGTGGCGGGCAGCCCGGTCACCTTGACCGGGGAACGCCCCTGCGGGCGGGCCTTGCCGGCGAGCACGTCGGCGAGCGCGGCCATCGAGGCCCGGCTCGACGAGTAGGTGGCCAGCAGGCTCGGCGACGTCGCCCGGGCCAGCACGTACGGGGTGTCCATGGCGACCGTGACGGCCGCGTCGTCTCGCAGGTCGGCGGCGCCGTCGCCGTACCCGACCAGGTGGACCACGGTGCCGCCGCTGGGCACCACCTTCACCCCGGCCGCGGTCAGCGCCTCGGTCAACGCGGCCCGGGTGTGCGCCCGGCCGCCGGAGGAGGTGACCGTGACCGGGCCACGCACCCCGGTGCTGTCGCACCGGCCGCGCAGCACGGTGACCGCGGCGGCGGCCAGCGCACCTGCTGCCTTGCGGTGCGCCGGGGTGTTGAGCGTGGACAGCTCCGGCTGCTCCCCGCCGGCCAGGGTGAACTTCATGGTCAGTACGCGGGTGGCCGCCTCCACCAGCCGGGCCCGGGGCAGCGAGCCGTCCCGCAGCGCCGCCAGCAGCCCGTCGTACGCCTGGCCGACGTTCGGCGGCATGAGGATCAGGTCGTTGCCGGCCTTCAGCGCGCGCACCGCGGCCTCCCCCGGTGACCAGCGGCGGGCCGGCGGCATGTTCATCCCGTCGGTGATCACCACACCCTGGAAGCCGAGTTGCCCGCGCAGCACCTCGGTGAGCAGCTTGTACGAGAAGGTGGCGGCCACGCCCGGGTCGACCGACTGGACGTCGAGGTGGGCGGACATCACCGCCAGGGCCCCGGCCTCGATGCCGGCGGTGAACGGCGGCCACGCCTCGGTCTCCAGCTTCTTGCGCGGCTGGCCGAGCACGGGCAGATCCTTGTGGGAGTCGTCGGCGCTGTGGCCGTGCCCCGGGAAGTGCTTGACGGTGGCCGCCACGCCGACCGCCTGCAACCCCCGCACCGCGCCGCCGACCTGCTCCGCCGCCCGCTGCGGGTCCGCGCCGAACGACCGGGACCCGATCACCGTGCTGCGGGTGACCAGCACGTCGGCGACCGGCGCGAAGTCGAGGTTGATCCCCATCGCGGCGAGTTCGGCGCCGGCGGCCCGCCAGGCGGCCTCGGTCAACGCGGGGTCACCGGCGGCGCCGGCGGCGAGCGCGCTGGGCAGCATGGTCACCCCGTCGGTGATCCGGGTAACCACCCCGTACTCCTGGTCGGTGCCGATCAGGAAGGGCGCCGCCCCGGCGGGCAGCTTCCCGGCGGCCGTACGCAGCCCGGTGGTCAGCTCCCGGACCTGCTTCGGGTTGTCGACGTTGGTGGTCGCCTGGTTGCTCTGGGTGGGGTCGTCCGCGCTGAAGCCCACCAGGATCAACCCGCCGAGGCGGTACTTCTCGATCATCTCGGCCGGGGTGTCCACGCCGGCCAGGGCCTGGTTGCCGGCCGCCGAGCCGACCGAGACCTCGGTCGCCCGGTCGCCGTACGCGTACGGCATCAGCACCTGGCCGACCAGATCCTCGTCGGCGAGCTCGGCGATCAGCGCGGCGGCCCGGGTGGCGGGGTCGTCCGGCGGTGCGCTCGACGGCGGGGCCGGATCCGTGGCCGGGGCGGACGACGGGGGCGATCCCGGTCGCTGCCCGGGTCCGGAGCAACCGGAGCCGAGCAGTGCGATCACGGCGACAAGCGCGGCGGTGACGCGCCGAGGGGTAGGCGACACGCGGACCATCCCACCAGCTCACCGCGTATCGGGGCAACTCGACCTTGGCCGGACCGTTGCCCCGGATCGCTCAGCCGGCCCCGGCCGTCGCCCCGGGCCGCTCAGCCGACCCGGGTAAGCAGGGTCACCGGCGCGCCGTCCCCGGCGTAGCGGTACGGCTCCAGTTCGGCGTCCCACGCGCTGCCGAGCGCCTTGTCGAGGGCGTGCGCGAGGGCCTCCGGTCCCCGCACGGCGGCCATGATGCTGCGTAGTCGGTCCTCGCCGAGTTGGATGTCCCCGGCGGCGCCGACGGTGGCCCGGAACAGCCCTCGGCCCGGGACGTACATGAAGCGTTCGCCGTCGGCCCCCGGACTGGGCTCCTCGGTTACCTCGAAACGGATCATGGGCCACTGCCGGAGGGCAGCGGCCAGTTCGGCGCCCGTCCCCGGGCGGCCGGACCACCCGCACTCGGCCCGGCGGGAGCCGGGATCGACGGGTTGAGCCGTCCACTGGAGATTGACCGGCGCGGCGAGGACGCGCGCGATCGCCCACTCGACGTGCGAGCACACGGCGAGCGGGGTCGAGTGGACGTATACGACGCCACGCGTTGGCACGGTGACCTCCCGGAGAGCGAGGTGCGTCTTCCCCTACGACCTCACCCGGGCCGGGTGCGTTGCTTGGAACACATGATGACTGGTGTGACGGATGGTGCGCCAGGGAATCGCCGAATCCGCCGGCCGGAATACCCGGACAGGTGACTGCCGTTCCACCTCGTGACGCCGCGATGACCAGCCAGGATCGTGGGTCGTGTACAGTTCCATCGGCGGCCTGTGCCGCGTACGTCTTTCGCGGGGTCACCCCTCCGGTGTCACCCGCACAGCCCCCGGACATTCCGTCCTCCGTACGTCTTGCAAGGAGTACCTCCGTGGCGAGCAACACCTCTAAGACCGCGCGCGCGTCAGTCCGGGCCGGCCAGGCTGGCCAGGGTGGCGCACTCAGCGTGCTGGGCGAGTTCAAGTACCTCATCCCGCTCAACGGCGGCAAGCACGCCTACGTGCGGAACCTGACCAACGGCAAGACCGCGCACCTGCGCACGGACTCCGAGGCCTTCATCGAGGAGATCCGGACGCTGGCCACCGCCGGTCACGCCACCAAGATCCGGGCGGAGATCAACAGCCTCAACGCCATCCACCCGGGCGACGGCTGGGACGCCACCGAGAAGCGCCTCGTCGAGGCCGGCGTCTTCGAGGGCTGAGCCCTCCCCCACCAAGCACAAGCCTGAACGCCCGTCGGCTCCGCCGACGGGCGTTCACGCGTCTCCCCCCACTCCCACTCCGGTTACGGGGGGTCGAGGAGGGCGACCTCGCCGGTGGAGAGGTCGTAGAGGGCGCCGGCCACGGCGACCCGGCCGGCGGCCAGGGGCTCGGCGAGGAGCGGGTCGGCGCGCAGGGCGGCCACCGTACGGTGGACGTGTCGGCGGACCGCCAGCGGCTGTACCTGCGGGTCGTCGACCCCCACCTCGGTCACCGCGGGCGCGATCCGGTCGACCAGGTGGGCCAGGGCGCCGTCCGGCCGCCGGCCGGTGCGCAGCGCGCCGACCGTCGCGTCCACCGCGCCGCAGCGCTCGTGCCCCAGCACCATCACCAGCGGTACGCCGAGTACGTCGACCACGTACTCGATCGAGCCGAGCACCGCCCGGTCCAGCACGTGGCCTCCGGTCCGGATGACGCAGATCGAGCCGAAGGTCTGGTCGAAGATCGCCTCCAGCGGCACCCGCGAGTCGATGCAGCCCAGCAGCACGGCGTACGGCTGCTGGTCGCCGGAGGCGCTCGCCGCCGCCGCGGTCACGTCGTGCCCGTGCACCGGCTGACCGCTGACGAACCGCCGGTTGCCGGCGAGCAGTTCGGCCAGGGCCACCCGGGGCGTACCCCCGCGCGCCCGGTCACCCGGCGCGGAGCCCGGGGGCGCCGCCCGCGACACTGCCATGTCACCCAGCTTGACCGGATCGTCGCGGACAAGGAACCGGGTTCCGAAATCTTCTCACCACCCCGGTTCGCGTGGTGTCATGGCGGGTACCGGTGTTACCAACGGGTATCCCGGGCGTTACGGATCCGCACGGCCCTGGGGAGGTGGCGTGCCAGAGCCCGTCGAGGTACGACTGCCCGACGACATACGCCTGCACGTGGAGGCCACCGGGCCGGCGGACGCCGAGGTCACCGCGGTGCTGCTGCACGGCTGGACGCTGGACGGGCGCAGCTGGCACCGGCAGCTGGCCGCCCTGCGTACGGCGTTCGGGTCGGTCCGGGTGGTCACCTACGACGCGCGCGGGCACGGCCGCTCCAGCTGCATGGCGCTGCCCACGGCCACCCTGGCCCAGCTCGGTGACGACCTGGCGGCGGTGCTGGACGCGGTCGTCCCGGCCGGCCGGGTGGTGCTGGTCGGCCACTCGATGGGCGGCATGACGATCATGGAGTACGCACACCGCCACCCCGGGCACTTCGCGCGGCGGGTGGCCGGGCTGGTCTTCGTCTCCACCACCGCCGAAGGGCACACCCACACCGTCTACGGCCTGTCGCCGCGGGTCGCCCGGGTGATCCGGCTGGCCGAGACCACCGGGGCCGGGATCATGGCCCGCTGCGGCTCGTGGCGGCCGCCCCAGGCCCTGCTGCGCGCGCTGCGGCCCAGCATCCGCTGGATGCTCTTCGGCGACCGCTGCGACCCGGCCGACATCCGCCTGGTCACGTCGGCGGTGGCCCGTGCCTCGCTGCGCTCGATCGGCGGCTTCCGGGTGTCGATCGGCGTCCAGCACCGGCTGGCGACGCTCGCCGCGCTTGCCCACCTGCCGGCGGCGGCCCTGGTCGGCGACCGGGATCGACTCACCCCGCCACCGTGCGCGGAGTCGATCGCCGCCGCGCTGCCGGCCACCGAGCTGACCGTCTGTCCCGGTGCCGGCCACATGCTGATGATGGAGCGCCCCGACGAGGTCAACGCCGCCCTGTCCGCCGTGCTGCGCCGGGTCCTCGACGCCACCCCCGCCCGCACCGCCGCCCGGCGGGCGCGCCGTTAAGAAGGGGCCCCTGCTCTACCGCAGGCGTTAACAAGGTGCCCTTCCTTGCATCTTCGACGCGGGGCGTAATCTCGTGCGGTTGGCCGGGCGGCGTCACGAGGAGAAGCGAGCGGTGGATCAGAGCACCCTGGATCAGGAGATCGCCGCCGAGCAACGGCATCTCGACCGGGTGTACGCACGCCTCGCCGAGCTGCGCCGATCCGCGGTGCGCGCGGAACGGGACGGCTACCGGCTGGCCCGGGTCGGCAACTTCGGCGCGCTGGTCGAGCGCGACGCGATGGTCTTCCACGCCGCGCAGCGACGTCACCTGCTCGACGCCGAGTACGAGGGGCTGGTCTTCGGCCGGCTCGACCTGCACGACGGGCAGGTGCTGTACGTCGGGCGGCTCGGCATCCGCGACGAGGACGCCACCACTCTGGTGGTGGACTGGCGGGCCCCGGCCGCCGCCGCGTTCTACCGGGCCACCCCCGCCGAGCCGCTCGGCGTGGTGCGGCGCCGGACGATCCAGTCCAGCGGGGAGCGGGTCACCCGGATCGAGGACGACCTGCTCGACCCGGACGCCGCGCCGCCGGACATGCCGGTGGTGGGCGACGGGGCGCTGCTGGCCACCCTGTCCCGGGCCACCGGGCGGGGCATGCGCGACATCGTGTCGACCATCCAGCGCGAACAGGACGACGCGATCCGCTCCCCCGGTTCCGGTGTCACGATCGTCTCCGGCGGTCCGGGCACCGGCAAGACGGCGGTCGCCCTGCACCGCGCCGCGTACCTGCTCTACGCCGATCGCAGCCGGTACGCGGGCGGCGGCATCCTGGTGGTCGGTCCGTCCTCGGTCTTCGTCGAGTACATCGCCTCGGTGCTGCCGTCGCTGGGTGAGAACACCGCCACCCTGCACTCGCTGGGCACCCTCTTTCCCGGGCTGGTGGCCCGCCGCACCGACCCGCCCGAGGTGGCGGCGGTCAAGGGTTCGCTGCGGATGCGCCGGGTGCTGGAGCGGGCGGCCCGGGACGCGGTGCCCGACTCCCCGGCCGAGCTGCGCCTGCTCTACCGGGGGCAGTTGCTGCGGCTGGAACGGGCCGAACTGGACGCGATCCGGGACCGGGCGCTGCCCCGGGGCGCCCGGCGCAACGAGGTACGCCGGGCCGGCTTCGACGGGGTGCTCGCCGCACTCTGGTCGCAGGCCCGCCGGCTGGGCATCTCCGGGCTGCCCGAGCAGCGTGCCTTCGAGGACGAGCTGATCGACCGCACGGACTTCCGGGACTTCCTCAAGGTCTGGTGGCCCCGGTTGCATCCCCGACACGTGCTCGGCTGGCTGGCCGGTCCCGAGCGGCTGCGCCGGTACGCCGCCGGCATCCTCTCCAACGCCGAGATCCGGCTGCTGGGGCAGGCGTACCGGGGGTTGGCCGACGAGGGGCCGAGCGTCGCCGACGTCGCGCTGCTCGACGAGCTGGACGCGCTGCTCGGCAAGCCGATGCGACCCGCCCGCCGGAAGCGGGACCCGTTCCAGCTGGCCGGCGGGGTCCGCGAGCTGAGCACCTTCGCCGACCGGCAGCGGGCCGCCCGGCAGGCGGCCCGCGAGCGCCCCGAGGACTACCGGGACTACGCCCACGTGGTGGTCGACGAGTCGCAGGACGTCTCGCCGATGCAGTGGCGGATGATCGGCCGGCGCGGGCGGCTGGCGTCCTGGACGGTGGTGGGTGATCCGGCGCAGACCGCGTGGACGGGCGATCCGCAGGAGCTGTCCCGGGCCCGGGACCAGGCACTGGGCCAGCGCCGCCGGCACCGCTTCACGCTCACCACCAACTACCGCAACTCGGCCGAGATCTTCGCGGTGGCGGCGGCCGAGATCCGTCGGGCGTACCCGGATCTCGCACTGCCCACCGCGGTCCGGTCCACCGGGGTCGACCCGGTCCAACTGGCGGTGCCCGCGGCGGAGTTGGAGACCAGCCTGGTGACGGCCGCGAGCGCCCTGCTCGGCGAGGTCGAGGGCACGGTCGGCGTGATCACCCCGGTGCCGCGCCGGGACGAGGTCGCGGCCTGGCTCGGCGGGCTCGGCGGGGAGCGACTCCAGGTGGTGACCAGCCTGGAGGCCAAGGGCATGGAGTACGACGGGGTGGTGCTGGTCGCCCCGGGGGAGATCCGTGCGGAGCCCGGTGCCGGCGTACGGACTCTCTATGTCGCGCTGTCCCGGGCCACCCAGCGGCTGACCACGGTCGACCCGACCGGCTGACCCGGCGCGGCGGGCCGACCCGGCTTGAGCGGGTGGACCGACGATTGCATACATAGCGATGTTGGCATAGATCCGGCCCCGGTCCGGTGGACGACGGAAAGTGTCTGCGTGGGCGCGGGTCATGACCACCACCACGCCGCGGTGTCGAACGCCGCGCACCGCCACTCCGGCCGGTTGTTGGCGGCGTTCGCCCTGCTCAGCGTCCTGATGCTGATCGAGGCGGGTACCGCCCTGCGGACCGGCTCGCTGGCCCTGCTCTCGGACGCCGGGCACATGTTCACCGACGTGCTCGGCATCGGGATGGCCCTGGCCGCCGTCGCCGCCACCCGCCGGGCCGGCACCGACCCGCAGCGCACCTTCGGGCTCTACCGCCTGGAGGTGCTCGCCGCGCTGGCCAACGCCGTGCTGCTCTCCGGCGTCGCGGTCTACGTGCTGGTCGAGGCGGTACGCCGGTTCGGCAACCCGCCCGAGGTGCTCGCCGGGCCGGTGCTGGTGGTGGCGGTACTCGGCCTGCTCGCCAACCTGGCGGCGTTCACGCTGCTGCGGTCCGGGGCACGGGAGAGCATCAACCTGCGCGGGGCGTACCTGGAGGTGCTGGCGGACCTGCTCGGCTCACTGGGCGTGATCGGGGCGGCGCTGCTGATCGCGGTGACCGAGTGGTGGTGGGCGGATCCGCTGGTCGCGGTCGCGATCGGCACGTTCATCCTGCCGCGCACCTGGCGCCTCGGCCGGGCCGCGGTACGGATCCTGGTGCAGGCCGCCCCGGAGCACCTCCAGGTCACCGCGGTGCACGACCGGCTGGCCGCGGTGCCCGGCGTGGCCGGCGTCCACGACCTGCACGTCTGGACGCTCACCTCCGGCATGGAGGTGGCCTCGGCCCACCTGGCCATGGCACCCGGCGCCGAGGTGGGCGCGGTGTTGGCGGCGGCCCAGGCGGCGCTGAACGAGGACTTCCACATCGAACACGCCACGTTGCAGATCGAGCCGGGAGCGAACCCTGAGGCCTGCGGGGCGGTCGAGTGGTAGTGAAACAAATACCAGGAGTCACATCGGCTGCACCGTCCCCACCAGCACCGGTAGGCTCTGACCCGGCCCCCGCCAGGCGGCACCCACCGGTGCCGGCGGCGGCCGCCGCCTAATCGCCCGCCAGGGCGAACCGGGGAACCATGTTCCTGGGGTGCATCCGCGTCCGCGGTAGGGATCTTCCGTCCCGAACCCGTCAGCTAACCCGGTCGGCGGCTGACGGAAGGACATGTGCATGCCAGCAGTGGCAACCGTGAGACCGGCCGCCCGGATGGCGGCCCTGATCGCCGCGGCGCTCGCCGTCGCCCTGGGCGTCGCGCTCGCCCCGTTCACACCCGCCGCAGCCGCGCCGCAGGGGCTGCGCGCGGCGCCTCCCGACGATGTGGGCGACGAGGGCGGCACCCCGGCGCTGCGCGCCCAGTTGGAGGCGGCCAGCAAGGGCTACCTCGACGCCAAGGCCGCGCTCGATCGCTCGGTCAAGCGCCAGCGCCAGCTGGCCGACCAGCTCAAGGCGACCGAGAGCCAACTCACCGAGCGCAGCACCAAGGTCGCCCAGATCGCCGCGCAGGCGTATCGCAGCGGGCGGCTCGGCGCCGCGTCGGCGCTGCTCAACAGCGGTTCCCCGGCGGGCTTCATGGACCGGGCGGCGGCTTTGGACGCGGTGGCCGCCAACGAGGAGCGGGCGCTGCGCGACCTCCAGGCCACCCGGGACGAGATCAGCCGAACGAAGCAGGCGCTCGACGGCGAGATTCAGGAGCAGCGCAAGCAGGTGGCCGTGATGGCCAAGCGCAAGGAGCAGGCCGAGCGGGCGTTGACCGTGGCCAACGAGCGGGCCGAGGCGGCCGAGCGGGCTCAGGCGGCGGAGCGGGCCAACCGCGCTCCGGCGCGTACCGGCGGAAGCCCCACGGCCAAGCCCGCGCCCCGCAACTCGGACGGCTCGTGGCCGGCGGAGTCGTGCAGCGTCAACGACCCCACCCCGGCCAACGGCTGCATCACCCCGCGTACGCTGCACGCGCTGAACCAGGCCAAGGCGGCCGGCTTCACCCGGTACGTCTCCTGCTACCGGTCCGGCGGCTCGGGTGAGCACCCGAAGGGTCGGGCCTGTGACTTCGCGGCCCAGAAGGGCGGCTTCGGCGGGGTCGCCACGGGCGGCGACCGGACGTACGGCAACAACCTGGCGACGTACTTCGTGAACAACTCCGACCGGCTCGCCGTGCTCTACGTGATCTGGTACAAGCAGATCTGGCTGCCCAGCAGCGGGTGGCGGGCGTACAGCGGCGGGCGCGGCGACCCGTCCAGCGACCACACCAACCACGTCCACCTGTCGGTGTACTGATCCACGTCGACGCCGGGTGGGCCGCCGTAGCGGGCGGTCCGCCCGGCGCCGTTCGTCTGCCCTACCCGCGACGCGCGGACCCGTCCGCCCGGTGCCACGCGCCGTGGCACCGGGCGCCGTGGTGCCGGGACGGTGGCGGTCAGGCGCCGGGAAGCACTTCGGGGGTCGCGGCGGCACCGGCGTAATAGGGCTCGGGCGCGCCGAAGAGGCCGAGCAGGCCGGTCACCCAGAGCTGCCGGTGGACGAACCGGCTCGGCTCCGTGACGACCAGTTTCACACCGCTGACCTCGGCGGTCTGGAAGCCGGCGACCATCGCGCTGATGCCCACCGAGTCGATGAAGGTGACCAGCCGCATGTTGAGCTCGATCCGGGCCGGACGCCCCTTGGCCAGCACTTCGGCAATGGCCTCTTTCACCTCGTACGCGGTGTCGACGTCGATCTCGCCCCGCGGGGCGATCTCGATGACACCACCGGGCCGAACCGTCTGCAGGATCGACAGGCTCACGCGAGCACCTCCACTCGCCCGTCTGACGGGCGCCTCATCAGTACGCGGGCCGCGACCGAGAGTATTCCTCCGACGGCCTCGGTCGCCACCCCTCGGGATGAGCAATTCGCGGACAGGGGCACGTCAAGTCCCCCATATCCGGACTTTTCAGGTTCTACCACTCGACGTTAGCTCATCGCCCTTGCCGACGAACCAGGGTAGCGGGCCAGCGCCAGCCCGTCCGATATCCGGCACCTCGGCGTGCCTGCCGGAAACCGCCCCCGACCTGCACTCGGCCGGCCAGGGGTGGCCAGGTGTGCAAAGCATCACGGCGACCGGCAACCACGAGAGGACTCTGCCGGGTTTGCGGCGGCATCCGGCGGGGCACAGCCTCCGATGGCGAACCGCCGCACGCCGGGCAAACCGCCGAGGTCTGATGTGGGCACCGGCCTCGGCACCGTCGAGGAGGGAAGCACCATGATCGGAACCAACCTGCTGGAGCGCCGCAGCAAGCCGGAGCGGATCGCGGACCAGGCGTGGCAGCACCTCGTCTCGGCGGTCAACACCGCGGGGGACAGCATCCGCGACACCGCCCGTTCGGCCCGCCACACCTCTGCCGGCCTCGCCGACGGGGCCGGGGATCTGGTGGGCTCGGCCGCCGATGAGGCCCGCCACCGGGCCACCCGGGCCTTCGACGCGCTCGCCGGGCGCCGCCCCGCGTTGCCCTGGACGTTGCTGGTCGGCGCGGCCCTCGTCGGTGCCGCGATCGGCTGGGCCGCCGGCACCGCCGCGCGGGCCGCCGGCAGTCACGACCGGGCCGTCGAGGACATCGACTTCGTCGACGTGGAACGCCCCGACTCTCCCGCCGAGACCGACCGCTGACGCGGTACCGAGCGACGGGCCCCGCCCGACCGTACCGGTCGGACGGGGCCCGCTGTGCTGGCCGCGGTGTGGACGGTCAGCGGGTGGTGCAGGTGATGGTGGTGGGTGGACTGTTGGCACCGGTGGTGCTGGCGAGGAAGCCGGCGGTGCCGGTGGCACCGGGGGCGAGAGTGCCGTTGTAACCCGCGTCCCGGACCGAGACGGTCGCACCGGTCTGGGTGTGGGTGCCGCCCCAGATCTGCGTGATCTGCTGGCCGCTCGGGAACGTCCAGCCGACCGTCCAACCGCTGATCGGCGCGGTGCCCGAGTTGCGCACCACCACGTCGCCCTGGAAACCGCCGGGCCAGGAGTTGACCACCTGGTACGTGGCCGTGCACCCGCCGGTGGGCGACGGCGGCGGGCTGGTCGGGGGCGGGCTGGTGGGCGTCGGGGACGGGGAGGTGGGTGACGGGGTCGGGCTGGTGGGGCTCGGTGAGGGACTGGTCGGCGTCGGCGTCGGGGTGCCGCCGACGCGGTCGGCGACCAGGATGCCCCGGCCGTTGGTGCCCAGATACACCCGGCCGTAGACGCGGGGGTCGCCGGTGAGCGCGTCACCCGCGTTGCCGTACTGGTGCTGGTCGTCGTTGATGCGTACCCAGTTCGCGCCGACGTCGTCCGACCGGTACACCCCGGGCTGGCCGCCGACCGTGCCGAACAGGTACAGCGCCGGGTACGTCTGCCCGGGGGCGGCCCGGCCGAAGCCGATGTTGCCCGCGGTGCTGACGTTGGTCGACCTGGTGAAGCTGGCTCCGGAGTCGGTGGAGCGCCACAGCCCGCCCTGGCCGGCCAGCCAGACTTCGCCCTCCTTGCCGGGGAGAGCCTTGAACCGGACGTTGCCGGTGGCCGGCAGCCCGGTCGCGGCGGACGCGGTGAAGCTGGCCCCGCCGTTCGTGCTCAGGTAGAACCGGCCGCCGCTGAAGCCGTAGAACTTGTTCGGGTTGACCCGGTCGGATTCGACGATCGCGTTGGCCGGGATGCCGGTCGAGGCGGTCCACGAGTTGCCGAAGCCGACCGAGTGGACGACCTGCTGGCCGGCGTCGCCCGGCGCCCAGACGAAGCGGCTGCCGTTGGCCGCCGCGGCGACCGTGCCGCCGTTGTTGATCCCGCCGGGTTCGGTGCCCTGGAACCAGTTCGCCCCGCCGTCGGTGGAGAACGCGACGTGGCTGTCGTTCGGCCGGTCGGCGTCGGTGAAATTGCCGGCCCGGACCATCACCGACGGGTTGGCCTCGGCGTAGTCGAGGCTGGTGGTGCTGGTGAAGACCGGCTGGGTGAACATCATCGACGGTACGGCGTCGAGGTTGGTGTGCCGGAATCCGCCGATGTCACCGAGCGCGCTGACCAGCGGCGCGCCGGACGGCGGGCTGATCAGGTCGAGCACCGCGGTCTCCTCCAGCCCCTTGACCATCGGCCGGATGGTGACCGTACCGCCGGTGTCCCATCGGGTCAGGTCGGTGCTGCCGTAGATGGTCGCGCCGGTGCCGTACAGGAAGCGGTTGGAGTCGTGTGGGTCGATCTCGACCGACTCGTTCATCCAGCCCAGCTTCGGCGTCTCCTCGGGCGGCTGGGGGTTGGCGCCGAAGGTCAGCCAGGGCACCGAGCTGATGTCCATCGTGTACTTCTTGGTGCGTCCGGGGTAGCTGCCCCAGTCCCAGATCCGGCTCCACGTCGCCCCGCCGTCGGTGCTGCGCCAGAAGATGGCGTCCGGCCACCAGGAGATCTGGGTGGCCACCATCAGGGTGTTCGGCCGCTGCCGGTCGATGGTCAGGCCGCTGTAGCCGAAGTAGGCGTCGCCGCTGCTGGACGGTACCGGGCTGATCTGCGTCCAGGTGCCGGTGGCCCGGGTGAACTTCCAGACGTCGCCCTTGCCGCCGTCGTACGGGCCGCCGGTGTCGCTGGTGGCGAGGTAGAGGTGACCACCGACGTGGTCCACCACGCCCTTGTGGGCGAGGTAACCGGTCGGCTGCCCGGGGATCCGCTCCCAACTGCTGCCGCCGTTGGTGCTGCGGGTAGACCGGATTGGCCTTGTCAGCCACGCCAACGTAGATGGTCTGCGTGAGGTTGCCCGGCGTACCGGTGGACTTGTCGAAGCTGACCCAGGTCAGGCCCTGGTTCTGGCTCTGGTAGCCGCTGCTGTCGTTCGGATCCGCGCGGTAGTTGCCGACGTTGGGGAAGTTGGCCACCTTCGCCCAGGTGGCGCCGTAGTCGGTGCTGCGCCACAGGCCGTTGCCGCCCTCGGCGCCGTAGTAGACGACGCTGTTGCGGTTCGGGTCGACGGCCAGCCGCTCCCCCATGCCCCGGCCGGGCATGTTGCCGCCGTTCTTGAACGGCAGTTCGAACGCCTGCCAGGTATTGCCCTTGTCGGTGGAGCGCAGGATGGCCCCGTTGTTCGGGTCCCAGCTGTTGGTGTACATGCCGACGGCCGCGTACACCCGGTTGGTCTGCACCGGGTCGGTGGCGAGGCTGACCACGCCGTTCCACCCCCACCGGTTCTCGCCGACCCAGTCCAGCAGCGGGATCCAGGACTGGCTCGACTGGTCCCACCGGTACGCGCCGCCGATGTCCGTCCGGGCGTAGATCAGATTTCTCTCGGTGGGGTTGAAGATGATGCCCGGGACGAAGCCACCGCCGTCGATCCGGACGTTCTTCCAGGTGTACGCCTCGGCGGCGACCAGCGCGGTCGGCGCCGAGGAGGCCGTGAGCGGCACCGCCACCACGGCCGCGGCGGCGACCAGCGCGGACACCACCGCGCCGACGAAACTTCTCCGCATCTGCGGTTCCTCTCGGGGGACACGCCCGTGCCCCACGCGGGGCGGGCGACGTACGCGGAACACCCGTCGGAGCTGCCCTGACTCCGGCTACCGGCGCGACGGCTCCCGCACCCGAGGAATGCGCTCACCCTAGCCCTTCCGAAAGTGGATTGGAAGCGCTCCCATCGCCTCGTCCGGTCCGGGTGAGGCCGGATCACCCGATCGGTCACCAGGCTCGTTCCACGGCGGGCCGCCCTCCCGGTCCGCACCGCCTCCGAGAGAGGAGCGACCGATGGCCAACATCTCGACGATCAACCGCACCGACCAGGACATCCAGAGCGCGGTGCTCGACGAACTCGACTGGGAACCCCGGGTGCAACCGCACGAGATCGGGGTGACCGTCTCCGAGGGCGTGGTGTCCCTGACCGGGCGGGTGGACAGCTACGCCAAGAAGTGGGCGGCGGAGCGAGCCACCCACCGGGTCGGCCAGGTCCGGGCGGTCGCCAACGACATCGCCGTACGACTGGTCACCGGCGCCGAGCGCACCGACCCGGAGATCGCCACGGCCGTCGAACACGCCCTCCAGTGGCACGCGTTCGTGCCGGTCGAGGAACTCGACGTGACCGTCTCGCAGGGCTGGGTCACCCTGCACGGCGAGGTCGAGTGGGAGTACCAGCGCCGCGCCGCCGAGCAGGCGGTCGGCGGGCTGACCGGCGTACGCGGGGTCAGCAGCGGGATCACCGTCCGGCCGGCGGTCCGCCCGGACGGCGGGGCACTGGCCCAGCGGATCGTCGACGCGCTGGCCCGCAACCGGGCCACCGCCGCGGAGCAGGTCACGGTGCGCGTACACGGTGACACGGTGTTGCTGGGCGGACTGGTGCACTCGATGCCCGAACGGGCCGAGGTGGAGCGGGTCGTCTGGTCCGCGCCGGGCATCCGCGAGGTACAGAACCACATCGCGGTGGCCCCGGTGCTGCGCTGACCACCCGGGCCGGGTGAGCCGCCCTCACCCGGCCGGGTACGAGGCTGGCACTCATGACCGATCGGCTGACCACGCCACTGCAGGTCACTGCGCGGCTCCGCACTCCCGTCACCGAACGCGACCACGTCCGGGGCCCGGCGGACGCGCCGGTGACGATCGTCGAGTACGGCGACTTCCAGTGCCCCTTCTGCGGGCTCGCGCACGCCAACCTTCGGGAGGTGCTGCGCCAACGGGCCGACACGGTCCGCCTGGTCTACCGCCACTTCCCGATCGCCAACCTCCACCCGTACGCCGAACGCGCCGCCGAGGCGGCGGAGGCCGCCGGGCGGCGGGGCCGGTACTGGGAGATGCACGACTGGCTCTTCGAGCACCAGGACCAGCTGGACCCGGTGCACCTGACGCTCGGCGTCGAGCAGCTCGGCCTGCCCGTCGAGGAGGTGGACGCGGAGATCGGGCGGCACGGCAACGCCGACCGGATCCGACACGACTTCGTCGGCGGTATCCGCAGCGGGGTGAACGCCACCCCCACCCTCTTCGTCAACGACACCCGCCACGACGGCGACTTCGACCTGGCCACCCTCCTCACCACCGTCGACACCGCCGCCACCCCCTAACCCACCCACCCCCGCCGGGTTGATCAAGGGGTCTGCGTCACGACACGCCGGCGATCGTGACGCAAACTCCTTGATCAACC